>JAJYNV010000249.1 GCA_021786135.1 Bacillota bacterium | reverse complement strand
TGGCTTTTCTCTCGGGCTAGCCCAGCTCAATGCCCGGCAAGATTCCAAACAGCGGCCGAGGCAAGGGACTGACCCGACGGTACCGCCTGAGAGGAGAATCCAGCTGCCTGGCCCCCGAGATGGTCCCCGATTTCCTCGGAACGCGACGCCGAGGTGTCGGCATTCTTGAGCTAATGGGCCGCAGAAGCCGCTCCAGGACAGCCTTTGCACACCGTCGAGCAACGAGCAGCACCCCGCGGGATTTTACTACGAATCAAGAGGTCGCAGGTTCGAATCCTGCCGGGCGCGCCAAAGTTTGAAGCCGGAAACCCGCTCTGAGAGCGGGTTTCGTGTTTTACATAGCCGGGCGAGGTCTCGGGCGTCGGCAATACGAGAGCGAGGCGTTGTCGGTCAGGCAGGCACGTCAAAGCTGGCCGTGGCCGCCTCGGCGTCACGCGGGTTGTCACCCCGGACAACCTGAAGAGGGGTGACGACTACTACGGCCCGGAAATCAACCCGACGTACGCCGAGTTCGCCCGCCACTACGACGTGGCGATCATCCCGGCCCGCGCAAAGCGCCCGAAGGATGAGGACTTGGCGGAGTTCGGCAGAACCCTTGACATATGTCCAGGCCAAGCATATGCTAGGCTTGACGAACGGCAAGGGGCGCGCGACGATGCAGAAGGAGATTCGGGAGATCGTGGAGGAGGCCCAGCGTCAAGGCTGGCGGGTACGGCCCTTGAAGAGCGGGCACGTACTCTTGCTGGCACCGGACGGCAAGTCCACGACTACCTTGCCAGGGACGCCGTCCGACTGGCGCTCGCTGAAGAACGCGATCGCCGAGATGCGCAGGGCCGGGTTCCGTTGGCCACCAGAAGGGAGATGACGGAGATGGAGTACACCGTACACGTGGGCGCTCAGGTGGGTGCCCTCACGGCCGACGAACTCCTGGGTGACCGTCTGCTCACGGCGCTCGAGCACCTGGCCGCGCAGGGACGCCTGACAGGACCCGTCACTGGTCAGAATGCCGCAACGGGAATCCTCGGGGCCACCTTCTGCGTCACCGCGGCCGACGCGCAGATGGCCGCCGATGTCGCAGGCTATGCGTTCCGGAGGGCACTGTTGGTGGCCCTGGTGCCCGACGACGTGCGGATCGTCGAGATCGAGGTCCATGAGGAGCACGAGGAGGCGGCCGCGGCGATATGACCCCGGAGGACCTGGTATCCGGAGGCGAAATCGGGCGTCGCCTGGGCGTCTCCAGAGAGCGCGTGCGGCAGTGGGCTGCGGATCCGAAGTACGGTTTTCCCGATGCTCTAGGGCGCATCGGTGCATCGAAGGTCTGGCTTTGGGCCGACGTGCTCGCGTGGTCTCGCGGGCGTCAGGCGCGGGCATCCACCAAGGATGCGCCCCAGGAGGGATGAGCATGCGGTGCAACTATGGCGGCGAACTGAGGGCCACGACGGTCGAGCACCTCTCGCGCTGGGGCGACGGCCCGCGCGTCCTGGTGAAAGGCGTCCCGGTCAAGCGCTGCGAGCGTTGCGGCCTCGAGTACCTCGCGGACGACGTCGCGCGGCGCCTTGAGGAGCTCGTGCGTGCCGGCGGGGCGAGCCGCTGACGATCGTCACGGTGCGCGTCGACCTAGCCCCCGGCGAGGAGGCGCAACGCCACGGAGACTGACTGGCGCGCCGCGTATGGCGGCAGGACGTCGGAGGTCGACCAGGATGCGACGACGCGCACCTTGCCGTCGGACGAAGAGATGAGCGTCAGTGCTGACGGCACAGCGATCCTGCTCTTCCGAACCACCACAGGTCCCAGGGCCAGCGTCGTGGGCTGCCTCGCGGGCGCGATCACGCCGACGGGTACGGGCGCCATGTCGATCAGCCTGCAGCGGGTTCAGATTGACTTCGACATCTCCGTCCAAGGCTTTCTCACCGGCTAAGACCGCGGCGACGATCGCCGGGAGGACCGAGGCCGCAGTGGGACGAACTGGCTCCGGTCGCTGCGCGGCAGGGCCGAGGAGGAGGCAGCGCGCCGGCTGAGGGAGGGGGATTCGTGGTGCCCGAGCACGGACGGGGCCCTGGCAGGCCGCCGTTCGGTCTCAATTGCCCACAGGCGCGCGTTGCGGAGGCCGAGGTGCGGTGCGAGCAGATCCGGACGGTGACGGTGCTGACGTTCGAAATGCTGGACGGGGCCATGCGCGCACAGGATCCCGGCGACCTAGACCCCTCAAGCGCCTACACGTCGCGGCCTTCAGGCGTTTACTTCGCATAACGTTCCGCTGCACATAAGGCGGGCCGCTCTCACCCCTATTGGGAAATATCATGCTCGACGACCTGGATCGGGAACTAACCACTCGTGGGCTGCGATTCTGCCGCTACGCCGACGATGTGAACATCTATGTGCGCAGCCGCAGCGCCGGAGACCGTGTGATGGCCAGCGTCCGCCGCTTCGTGGAAGGACGGCTGGGACTCAAGGTGAACGAGCACAAGAGCATGGTGGACCAGCCCTGGAATTGATTGCACGTTCCTCGGGTTCAGCTTCTACCGGCGCAAGGGCACACGCGTGCGAGTGTCACGCAAGGCGCTGGACCGACCCAAGGATCGGGTGCGTGAAGCCACGTCGCGCAGCAAAGGGTGGAGCATGGAGGCGCGTATTCGCGCCCTGAACACTCAGTTGGCGGGCTGGATCGCGTACTTCTCCTTGGCCCAGACCAGAAGCGTGTACGAAGACCTCGACCGTTGGATCCGACGTCGGCTGAGAATGTGCCTCTGGAAGCAGTGGAAGCGGGGGCGCACCAGGCTGCGGGAACTCCGCGCCCTTGGCTTCCCGGAATGGGTGGCGAGGCAGTTTGCGTTCTCACGAGAGAGCTACTGGCGCATGGCCAGCGGCCCAATGAACCGAGCCCTGGGCCCGGCTTATTGGCGTGCCCAGGGCTCGTGAGTCTAGCCGAACGGTTCGATACCCTGACGGCTTCTCGATGAACCGGCGTATGCCGAACGGCACGTACAGCGGTGTGGGAGGGCGGGGGCGTGACGCCCCCCTCTATCCGATTGCCGCAAACTGCACGCGTGATAATATGTGGCAAACAAAGAGCGGCTGGCAACGGGTCAGGAGACCCCTAATTCGGAGGCGGTCTTTGCCTTGATAGGCAAGAGAACTAGCCTACCCTCTTCGAGGGTGAAGGTCACCTTGTCCCCGGGCATGGTGCGAAGCTCATCGCGTAGCTCCTTCGGGAGGACAACTTGCCCTTTTGGCCCGACACGAGACATGGATGCCACGGGTACCACCTCGGTAGCACAGCAACAAACAACGTATCAAGTCATACATAGACGCTACGTACCGGAACAGGGATTCGTGGCGTTAGCCGACTTTGCGTTATGAATTGCCAGATCCCGCTGTCGGGCCGAACAGACGGTAGGCCATGACCATCATCCCCGTCCACAGCGGGTGTCCGGGAGGATCCGCGTACGCCAGGCGGAGGCCGATTAGAAAGCTCAGGTAAGAGGTTGCCACGAGGTTGGGATCGCCGGAGCTGAACTCTCCCATTTCCTGGCCCTGCAGAATGATCGGGCACAGGGCGTCCTGAAATTCATGGTTGAACCTGTCCAGTTCCTCGAACAAGTCCGGAAACTGCGCTCTTTGGGCGATTACCTGCTGGATAATGCGCAAGAAGGCAGCATTTCGAGCTACAAACTCCATGTGAATTCGGATCAGGGCCTGTACGGTTTCTGATGGAGTTTCTAACGTAGTAAACCTGAGGAATATCGACTTATTCTGCTCAAGCGGCTCGAGAAGCGACTGCTTGAACAGCGCCTCCTTGCTCTCAAAGTAGCTAAAGACGCTCCCGAAACTTACGCCGGCTGATTTGGCAACATCCGCAATAGTCGTGGCAGCGTAACCATTTTCAGAAAACAGCGATTGTGCGGTTTGCAAGATCAGATTCCGCTTTTCGTGGCGGCTCCGCTCTCGTTTTTCGGCCGTGCGCGCCAAAGTGATTCCTCCAAGCCGCGCGTCGATGATCGCCGCCAAGTGACCACGGAAGAGCTTTTGTAGCGAGAGTCCTTGCCTAAGGGTCCTGCTGGACATCGTGCCTGGAGTTCAATGGCGCCAGTGGGAGTGAGAGGGGCATGGACGGTTCCTTCTGTGGCGAATGAGGGGAGATGAAGAATCCCCCGGGGTTGATCGCGGTCAACTACTACTCCCTTTGGAACGAAGGGCTCAGAAGTGAGTCTTCCACCCGTGCTCCTTCGAGCCCGTAGTAGAGATCGCCCCAGTCGTTGATCTTCAACAGGAGTTCTTTGAGACTCTCCCCCTGCTGAGTCAGTGAATACTCGACCCTTGGGGGGACTTCGGCATAAACGACGCGCCTGATCAGTCCCGCCGTCTCGAGTTGACGCAGTTGCTGTGTAAGCATCTTACGAGTTGCCTGCGGGATCTTGCGCTGGAGCTGGGAGAAACGCAAGCAACCGTTTCTCAAGTACCAAAGAATGAGCACTTTCCACTTGCCGTCAATTAGGTCCACTACCCTCTCAAGAGGGCAGAATTCGTCGCCGGACAAGCTCTCACCCCACGTTTCCTTCAGGGAACCATGGCACCTGAAAGTGCGTTCTCCTGTTTCAAGGCAGGCTCCACTACAATTCTACTCGTTCAACACGTCGCTGGGGGGATGGGTACTTGGAGGACAAATGGAGTCGCTCACCTTACTTCCGGATTGAGGAAGTTCGCGCAGGGGTTTTCGCTGCGATCGCGACGCCGGGCATGGGCGCATGGAGCAACTCCGGCATTGTGGACCTGGGCGGAGTCACGCTGGTAGTCGACAGCTGCGCCAGTCCCGGGGCAGCCTCTGATCTCCTGTCGGCAGCCGTCACCCTGACGGGTAGAAGTCCATCATACGTCGTTCTTACCCATGGCCATTGGGACCACATTCTCGGGGCCGAAGTATTTGCCAGGGCTCACATCATTGCCACGGAGAGCACCCGCGCAACGATGCTCGACTCGGAAGTCAGCCTACGACGCGAAGATCTAGATTCTGGATTCGCACAACATCTGCGTGAACTCAGGGAGCAGCAAGAGCGACAGACTGATCAACGTATCGTCCAGGCACTGGATATCGAGATTCTCGAAAACCAAGAGCTGCTGAAGAACCTGAAGGCGGCCAGGCTCCATCATCCCGAGGTCACCTTCGCAGAGCGCCTCCTGTTGCACGGATCGCAGAGGAGCGTTGAGGTCCTGTGCTACGGGGGAGGACATTCCGGTGGCGACGCCTTTGTCTACCTGCCTTCGGACAGTGTGGCGTTCATGGGCGACCTCGTCGCCAGTCGGCGCCACGCGTGGGTCGGATCCGGAAGCATAAGTGCCTGGTACTCCATACTGGAAAGATTCTCGCGACTGGACACCGACACGATCGTTCCAGGGCACGGAAATGTAACTAGGGGACAGGCGGTCGCCGAAACCATGCAGTACCTTCTGAAGGTCCAGGAGGCGGCTTCGGTCTGTATGCAAAGAGGCGACAATCCTATGGAGTTTGCTAAGAGCATTCCTGCTCCATTCAAGGGGTGGGGCTCTGGCCACGTCTACGAATGGAACATCAGCCACCTGACTTCGGTGGCGCATGGTGCCTAAACGATGTAAGAAGCTACGACCTCTCTTCGGACTGCAGCGGCTGGAGATGATGACTTGAACGTGCTGATCGTGTTGGCACATCCCGATTCCAAATCGTTCAATGCAGCACTGCGAGACTTCGCTGCCGATACCCTGACTTATGCCGGACACCAAGTGCGGACATCCGATCTCTATGGGATGAAATTTGATCCGGTTGCACATCCGGCACAGTTTCCCTCACGTGCCGATCCGGTTCATTTCCGCTTGCAACGAGAGCAGCGCCATGCCGTGGAGACGGGCACCCTTTCCACCGAGGTCTCGGCGGAGATCGAGAAACTCTTTTGGGCAGAACTGGTCATTTTTCAGTTTCCACTCTGGTGGGGTGCGATGCCCGCCATCCTCAAGGGTTGGCTTGATCGCGTGTTTGTGTCCGGCGTTGTCTATGGATCCGGGGTAGAGGGCCTTTCGGGGCGCAAGGCACTTCTCTCGGTGACGGCATCGCCATGCGACGCATATGCAGAATGCGCCGAGCGGATCAAGGCCGAACTTCATCCGGTGATCTCAAACGCACTGAGATTGCCCAACCTGGAAGTACTGGAGCCCATATTCTTCTTTGTCCCAGCTACGGCGACCGTCATCGAGCGGGAGACGGCCTTCCGTCGGTATGCGCTGCGACTATCGGAAATCTGCGGCGGGGACGTCCACGCGCAGGACATGCGAACCATGCTCTGAGGAAGGACAAGGAGCGGAAGGAGCGGACAAGGGAGCCACAGGCGTTG
>JAJYNV010000300.1 GCA_021786135.1 Bacillota bacterium | reverse complement strand
CGCACGGCCTGATGGCCGTGCGCGCCCGAGTGCAACCGATGTCAGGCTCGGACCTCCGTCAGGCCTTGCGGCCATGCCGCAGAGACCAGAGCTCCCGCCACGCCTCCCTTGCACCCACCGGACAGCCGCCCGGCACGCCGTAGAGACGCCACTCGACGTGGCGGCACAGGTGCGGTGCCGCACCGCCCAGCCACTCCCGCACCGTCTGGTTCCGGCGCCAGGGTTTGCCGCATGTGTACGACCAGAGGCGCAGGTAGAGCACCTCCGCCTGTGTCCGGTGTCCGAGCGTCCAAACGGCCAACGCGAGAACGACCAGTCCCAGCACGAAGGCGATGTCGAGCGGCGCCTGCGATGCGCGCGCCCGTGCGCGGGCCAAAGACTCCCTCTGCGCGGCCCGTTCCAGGGCCCGCAGGGCCTGAGCGCGCCCGAGCCGGCCCACCTGCACCGTCGGCAATGCCCCTGTCGCGCTGGCCGCCGCCGTCGCGCCGCCTCCCCGCTGCAAGGAGGGCAGCGCGAAGCCGGGCGTCGGGTCGAGCGGCAGCCAGCCATGTCCCGGCACCCACACTTCAGCCCAGCTGTGGGCGTCGGCGGCGGTCACGACGCGGCCACCCTGCTCCGGGCTGCCGGGCAAGTAGCCCGCCACCCAGCGCGCGGCGATGCCATCGGCGCGCGCCAGCACGACGAATGCGGACGAGAAGCTGTTGCAATCGCCTGCGTGGTGCACGAAGAGGAAATCCCAGACGAAGTCGCGTCCGCCGTCGGACGGCACCTGCAGCACATACTGCTCGTGACTGTGGAGATAGCCGATGAGCGCTGCGGCTTCGCTGCCCACGGTGGGTCGCACGCCCTTGATGATGCGGTGCGCCAGCCGGCTTACCGCCGACGGCAGCGTCCTCGGCAGCTGCAAGGCGCTTCTCGGCGCCCCCCGAGCGCTGACGGGCACCGCCCGGGCTGCTCTGAGCGTGGTCGAAGGCAGGGCCGCGATGATTTCGATATCGCGCCCGTCCGCGCGGTACGCGCCGCTGCGGGCGTTGTAGAGCCAGGCGCCGGGCGGCGACAGCAGCTCGACGACGTTGCCGGCTACGGGATCGGTGGGCAGGGTGGCCGCCAGCGTCACGTGCTCGAGCACCAGCCTCGTGCCGGGTCCCGGCCGCACGCTCTCCTGTCCGGGCACCAGGGTGCGCCACGAGCCTGCCTGCTTCCAGCCCTGGCCCGTATAGTCGTAGGCGGTGAATACCTGCCAGTAGAGCGCCGCGCGCGACGTCGAGGTGAATGCGGCGTTCGTGGCCGGTATCAATGTCTGATCGAGTTGCCCGATGTCGAGCGGGTAGCCCTGCTGCACCAGCGTGCCACCGCCCGGCGAGGGCCTCAGCGGCGGCAGCGTCTGCCCGGCCAGTAGGACGAGGCCGATGCTGATGGCGCCATAGATCTCGAGCGAGCGCCGGCCGTGCGCAGGTTCCCTGCCCAGGTCGAAGTAGCGCACCGCGATGAATCCCAGGCAGAGCGCGACGGCGCTGGCGGCGACGTTCACCTCGAGGCTCCCGACGTAGCTCAGGAGTCCGATGCCCAAGACCAGCTGCAAGAGGCGCAGCGCCAGGGTGCCCAGGCTCTCGAAGCTGGCCGTGAGGGCCGGCAGGAGCAGGGAGAGCAGCAGGGTCGCGTCGGCCGTGTCGAGCTTCTTCGGTGTCAGGACCCTGAGGCTCTGGATCAGGTGATGGAATTCGGGCACCCGCAGTCCGTGCGGCCAGAGCCCCGTCGCGAGGACGAGGGCGAAGATCCAGAGCGCCAGGCGGAGCAGCCTGCGCCGCAGGGACATAGGGTCGAAAGCCAGCGCGGCGTAGAGTCCTGCATAGAGCAGCAGGAGCCCCGTCGCCCCTGCGATGCTCTGGTAGAAGGCCACGGTCACCGGCAGAGACCACAGGGCGCCATAGCCCTGACGTCGGATCAAGGCCGCACCCGGCGTCCCAGGCGCCACAGGGCGGCGAAGTTCGGCACGCTGATGTCAGCGCGGCGGCCCTCACCCACTGCTGCCACCATGGCGCCGGGATTCGCCCCCTTGAAACTGCGCGCCGCGTCGCTCGGGCCGACGAACAGGGTCCGTCGCCCAACGGCCAGCGGCATGGGCCTGTGCTCGAGCTCCACCGCGGTCAGCGCCTCCATCAGGCGCGCGGCGTTGCCCATGCCCTCCTGAACGCTGCATCTTCCGGCGTGGAGCGCCACGCGGCTGCCCTCGCGCGCCAACGTCAGCGCGAAGGACGCCGCCACGCTGACGGCCAGTTCAAAGAGCTCAGGGTCGGGGTAGTCACGCCGGTCGACGTCGAGCACAATCTCACGCAGCAGTTCGCCGCTGCGCAAAGTCTGTCGCACCTGGAGCCGTCCCGTGCGCACCGTCTGCGGCCAGTGCAGCCGCCCGAGGCGGTCGCCCGCCTCGTAACGGCGAACGCCGGCGAACTCGCGCTGCTCCTCTATGCGTCTCACTCCGCGCAAGCTGTCGTCGCCGCCGCCTTGGAGCCGCCGCAAAGAAAGCGCCACCGCCCGGGGCCGCACGGCCACAGCCAGACGCGCCTCGCGGGCAAGCGTGCGCGTCAGGATGCCGAGCGGGTCCCGATAGGCCAGGGTCACCTCATAGAGATGGACGCCGCGACGCACGTTCTTCTCCACCCAGCGCAGGCGGAGGCGGCCGACGCCGAACCATCCCTCGTGCACCCGCAGCTCCGGGCCATCGCGAATCGCCACGCGCCAGAAGCCGGGAAAGAAGCCCTGCCAGACGGCTTCCAACTCGACGAAGTCGCCCGCCTCCGGGCCCAGGGTCAAGACCTCCACCTTGGCATGCGTCCGCCCGGCCAGGAGCCAGCCGCAGCTCGCTGCCAGCAGAAAGACGAGGGCGAGCCGGCCTGCGTAGAGCCAGAGCGGTCCTGGCGCAAGGGCGATGCCGCCGAGCACCAGCAGCGGGAGCCCGTAGGGTGCCAGGCGGCGCAGGGCGCTGCTCACCGCCGCGGCGCCGACTGCGGCAGAGGCGTCCGTGCCAGCACCTCTTGCACCACGGTGGTGCCGGTGACGCCGCGCAGAGTGCCGTCCGCCCGCACCACCACCCGGTGCGCCAGCACCTCGTCCGCCAGTTCGCGCAGGTGGTCCGGTGCGACATAGCGCTCATCACGCAGGTAGGCAAGCGCCCTTGCCGCGCGCACCCAGGCGATGGCACCACGCGGCGAGACACCGAGCGAGAGCGCCTCGTGGCTGCGCGTGCCCTGCACCGCCGCGAGCGCGTACTGCGCGACAGGTTCGCCCACCGGTACCGCCTGTGCCGCCTCGACGGCATCGCGCAGGTCCGAAAGCGAGATGAGTGGCGTCAGCTCCGGCGCCTTCTGGCGGAAACCCTCCGTCTGCAGAACCGCGAGTTCCGCCTGGCTCTCCGGATAGCCGAGGCGCAAGCGCAGCAGGAAGCGGTCGAGCTGGGCCTCGGGCAGCGGGAAGGTGCCTTCGAACTCGATGGGGTTCTCGGTGGCCAGGACCGTGAATGGCCACGGCAGCTCATGTCTAACGCCGTCCACCGTGACCTGCCGCTCCTCCATGGCCTCGAGCAGGCTCGCCTGCGTCTTCGGCGACGTGCGGTTGATCTCGTCGACGAGCAGGAGGTTCGTCAGGACCGGTCCAGGTCGGAATGAAAAGGTCTGAGCCTGCGGCTCGTAATACGTATAGCCGGTCACATCGGACGGCAGGAGGTCCGGCGTGCACTGGATGCGCTGGAACGAGACCCCGAGGGCCTGAGCCAGACGCGTCACGAGCGACGACTTGCCCACGCCCGGCACATCCTCGATCAGGACGTGGCCTTCGGCGAGGACCGCCACCAGGAGGCGCTCCGCGATGCGCGCCCTGCCCCATGCGACATCTGTCAGGCGCGTCCTCATCTCTGTCAGGGCACGAGAAGGCATAAGCACACCACTCCCCCGCCGGGTGATTTACCGGCGAGGGAGTGGCTTCCTGCTTGTCAGGCGCCGCGGCCGATCGCTTCCGCGACCTCCATCAACTGCACGTCACCGCCGCCGTAGGCGATGCGGCTGCCCAGCACGTCACGCAGCCACATCTCGACCGGGAAATCCTGCGTGAAGCCGTAGCCGCCGAACGTCTGCACCGCGTTGCGCAGGGTGCTCACGGCGGCCTCGCCGCTCTGGAAGTTCGCCTCCGCGGATGAGAGGGTCGCGTCGCGCCCGGCATCGAGATCGCCGGCTGCCCGCAGCACCAGGAGCCGGGCCGCGTCGATACCCGTCCGCATCCGTGCCAGCATGCCCGCAACCTGCTGATGCTCGATGATGGGCCGGCCCATGGTGCGGCGCTCGCGCGCGTACGCGACCGCCGCCTCGTAGGCAGCGCGCGCCGTCCCCACCTCGGCCGCCGCCGTGAGCACGCGGCCAAGCTGCAGCACCTCGCGCGCGATCTGGAATCCCTCGCCCTCCTGCCCGAGGCGCATCCCCTCGCCCACAGCGCAGGCCTGGAAGTCCAGGGTGCCGATCTGCAGGCTCTTGAGGCCCGACGTCTCCGTGCGTCCGAGGAACTGCACGCCCGCCACCCCCTGGCGTACCAGGAAGAGGCTTGCACCGCGCAGTCCGGCGTCGGGGTCGGTCTGGGCGAGCACCAGCAGGAGTCCCTCGCGTCCGGCGTTGACGATGAAGCGCTTGCGCCCCTCAAGGCTGTAGCCCCCGTCGGTGCGGCGCGCCTCGGTGCGCACGCGCTGCTGCTCGCCCTGCGCCGCCATCTCGAGTTCCGCGCCGGCCTCGGGCTCCGTCACCGCCAAGGACGCAAGGAGCAGGCCTCCTTCGCCGGCCAGGGTCGGCAGGTACAGCCTCTTCTGCTCCTCTGTGCCATGGCGGGCGATGGCCGATGCCAAGAGTCCCTGACTCGCGATGGCCATGGCCAGGCCGAGATTGCCCCAGCCGAGTTCCTCCATCATCGCGACCTGTGCCTGGACCGATACCCCCGGCCCGCCATAGGCCTCGTCAACGCCGGGTGCGCACAGTCCGAGCTCGCCTGCCTCCGCGAGCACGTCCCACGGCACGTCGCCGGACCGGTCCGCCTCCTGGCCGCGCTCGCGCAGGCGCGCCAGGGCGAAGTCCCGTGCGACGCCCTGCAGCGCGGCCACGTCGTCAGGAAGTCCGAGAGCAAAGTCGAGGGCCAAGAAAACCGCCTCCGTCGCACGTGCTTTTCGTTCCGTTCGGCCGACTGCCTATCGCGTCCTTCGCCACCGCGCGAGCCCCTCCTGCCCCAGGGCCGCGCCTCCACAAAGAAGGCCCCACCCTCTCACGAGGATGGGACCACTGCGGCCCTCGTCAGGCTGTCTCCTCCTGCTTCTTGCGGCCCTTGCGCTCGGAGGTCACGAGAAGCGGATCATCATGCCGCTGCACGACCTCCTTGGTCACGACGCACTTCGTGACGTCCTTGCGCGAGGGTGTGTCGAACATCACGTCGAGCATGATATCCTCGATGATCGCCCTCAGGCCACGCGCACCGGTGTTGCGCTTGAGCGCCTCCTGGGCGATCGCTCTGACCGCGTCATCCTTGAACTCGAGCTCCAGGCCATCAAGCTCGAAGAGCTTCTGATACTGCTTGACGAGCGCGTTGCGCGGCTCGAGCAGAATCCGCACCAGCGCCTCCTCGTCGAGCGCGTCGAGCGTGACGATGATCGGCAGGCGCCCAACGAACTCGGGAATCAGCCCATACTTGAGGAGATCCTCGGGCAGTACCTTGGCGAGAACCTCGCCGATGCGCTCATTGCGCGTTTGTCCGACGTCAGCGCCAAAGCCGATGCCCTTCTTGCCTGTGCGTGCCTTGATCAGCTTGTCGATCCCGTCGAAGGCGCCGCCGCAGATGAAGAGGATGTTGGTGGTGTCGATCTGGATGAACTCCTGGTGCGGATGCTTGCGTCCGCCCTGCGGCGGAACCGATGCGACTGTGCCCTCGAGGATCTTGAGCAGCGCCTGCTGCACACCCTCACCGGAGACATCGCGGGTGATCGAGGGATTCTCCGACTTGCGCGCGATCTTGTCGACCTCGTCGATGTAGACGATGCCCTTTTCGGCCTTCTCCACGTCGTAGTCCGCAGCCTGGATCAGCTTGAGGAGGATGTTCTCCACATCCTCGCCCACGTAGCCGGCTTCCGTCAGCGACGTGGCGTCGGCGATGGCGAACGGCACGTTGAGGATGCGCGCCAGGGTCTGCAGCATATACGTCTTGCCGGAACCCGTGGGTCCCATCATCACGACGTTCGACTTCTGCAGTTCCACATCATCGATCTTGGAGCCGAGGTTGATGCGCTTGTAGTGGTTGTAGACAGCCACCGACAGGGTGCGCTTGGCGCGCTCCTGGCCGATGACGTACTGGTCGA
>JAJYNV010000176.1 GCA_021786135.1 Bacillota bacterium | reverse complement strand
ATCGGGCGCGAAGACGGCGAAGTTGAGTCCCTCCTCCGTCGTGAGGGTCCTGCCCACCCTGCCGTCGAGCCCGCCGGCGTAGACGTGGCGCACGGTGGGGTCCTCCGCACTGCCGAGATAGTGAAAGGTGCCGCTCTCGCGATCGAAGTCGAGGAGATCGTAGACGAGGTGGCCCTCAGGCGTGACAGCCCTGACCTCGCCCTGAGCCGCCTGCAGGTAGAGTCGAGGGTAGCCCTCGCGCTCGCTGCGGAACACGATCGATCCGTCATCGAGGAAGCGCGTCGCATCGTTCACGTTGAACCAGGGCAGGCTCTCCTCCTGCCATACGACTTCCCCCGTGGCATCGCCCGGGCGGTAGAGCCGCCAATGGGCCCGACGCTGCTCGCGATCGGAGAAGAGAGCCATCAGCCCACGGGGCGTCCACTCGACCCGCAGGATGTATTCGCCGCTGGTCTCGAGCCACGCGATCTCCCCGCCCGCAGCGGGAACGATGCCAAGCGCCACCCGGGCGTTCGCCTGCCCCACGAAGGGGTAGCGATGCTGCTCGAGCCAGACCTCACCGGAACCCTGGTGCGTGATCGTGTAGAGAGGAATGTGACGCTCGTCAACACGGCAGAGCGCGATTTGGTCTCCTTCGGGCGAGATCCAGAAGCCCTCGCCGCGATCGAGCTCCTCCTGTGCGGCGTATTCCGCAAGGCCGAACGTGAGGCCGGGCTCTGCCTCGAGCGTGAGCGGCGTCACCGCACGGCTCCGCAGATCGAGCACCTTCAAGTTGCCGGCCTCGACATAGGCCACCCTGCTACCGTCGGGGAAGAGCTTGGGCGCCTCGGCGCCTGCAAGCTCCGGCACCGCCTCGAGCTGCCCCCGCACCGTGCCGGCCAGCACCTCGTCACCCCGACGCACGAGCAGCATCCCGTCGGTCACATCGAAATACGTCACGCCAACGTAGGCTTGGCGAAGGCGCTCACGCCTGAGCTGTTCCGCAAGGGAAGCAGGCTGGGACTCGTTCTCGGCTGCAGCGACGATCCGCGCCACACCTGATCCGACGTCGTAGAGCCAAAGGTCCTGGGCAAGCTCTCCCTGGCGCGGCTGCACATAGAGGATGCCGTTCCCGTCCGGCAGAAAGCGGAGTGAACCTGGGTGTCCCCAACCGGGGGCTGGCAACCGTGCGATATCGTCCAAGGTTACAGGGTCAAAGCGCCTTTCCAAGGGCAGGGAGGCCTCCTTTGCGTGTACCTGAGGCACTTCGCGGATCCACGATGAATCCCTGTCCTGCTGGCGTCCTACACGTTCTTGAGGGTCGAGAGGTCAGAAGCTTGCGGAGGATCGGATAGACCCTCAGGTCATTCGCCCTGCAAACGAAAATGGATAGCCTGGTTGATCTGTGGACTCCTGGCTGGGGGCGTTACGGCAGGAGCGACTCCATCTCCGCAAGAATCAGGCTCTCCTCGGCCAGCACGGAAGGACAGCCCCGGAGGGAGAGTCGTGCGTCCTCAAGCTGCGCGCGGCGCGTCGGGCCAGTGACTACGGAGATCACCGAGATGCCCGCTTCCCGCACCGGTTGCCTCACCGAGCGTAGCGTGACCCCCGCGCCCGCGAAAGCCTGGGCCACAAGGGCAAGGGCACCGGGCTCATCGTGCAGGCGCAACCGCATGTAGTAGCAGTGGGCGTGCTGTCCGAGTGGCACGAGAGGCGCCGGCTCACGCGGCAGGGCGACACTTCGCCCACCGACGCGGCGCGAGCGCGCGGCATCGATGATGTCGCCGATCACGGCCGAGCTCGTAGCGGGTCCTCCCGCTCCGGGTCCCTGGAAGATGAGCTCGCCGATCGGCTCCCCGCGCACGTAGATCGCGTTCTGCGCCCCCTGCACGTCAGCCAGTGGATGGCCGAGCGGAATGAGCGTCGGCGAGACGCCTAGCGTCAGGCCATCTGGCGTCGCCTCCGCCCGGGCGACCAGTTTGATCACACCTCCGAGACTCTTCGCCTCCGCTATATCGACCTCGGTGATACCGCGGATGCCTTCCTTCGGTACCGCGTCGACATCGACCCAGCCGCCGAACGCCAGCGACGCAAGGATCGAAATCTTGCGCACCGCGTCGAGGGCGTCGAGATCGTCGCTGGGATCGGCTTCTGCGTAGCCCAGGCGCTTCGCCTCGGCGAGCGCCTCCACAAAGCTGCCGCCTTCGCGCTGCATGCGGCTCAGGACGAAGTTCGTGGTCCCGTTGACGATGCCGTAGATGGCCTGCAGGCGGTTGCCGGCGAGCGACTCCTGCAGCGAGCGGATGATCGGGATGCCGCCTGCTACGGCGGCTTCGAAGAGGAGGTCCGCGGCAGGCTGGGCCGCCAGCGAGAGGGCCGGGCCGGATCGCGCGATGACCTCTTTGTTGGCTGTCACCACCGACTTCCCCGCTTTGAGCGCCGCCTCGATGATGCTGCGGGCCGGCTCGTATCCGCCCATCAATTCGACGACGATCTCGATCTCGGGATCTTTGAGGATCTCCTCAACCGCGAACGTGATGCGGCCCCGCACACTTTCCGGCCTTTCGCTTCCCTGATCGCGCACGAGGATGCGCGACACGACGAGTTCCTCGCCCAGCCGTGCGGAAAAGAGCTCGCGTTCGCTCTCCAGCGCGTCTACGACGTAGCGCCCTACCGTTCCGAGACCGAGCACCGCAATGCGCATCAAACTCACCGCCTCGCATTCTCCCGGCTATTGTAGCGGATGCAGTCCTGGCCAGGTAGCCAAGCCCCGAGCGGTCCAGAATGCTACCATGGCAATGGAGGTGTTGGCCTCTTGGCACGACTCATTCGCGAGGCGGACGTGGATGCGCTCCTGACGATGGACGACGCGATTGCCGCTGTGCGCGAGCTCAGCCTTGCGCAGGGTGACCTCGGACTCGTGGAGGAGCCGCGACGGCGCCTGCGCACGTCGCGTGCGGTTCTTTCGGACCTCTTCGCCGAGCATCCGACCCTCGGTCTGATCGGTGGCAAGGTCTACGTGGTGTCAAAAGAAGGCGGCGTGCGCTTCCTGGTGCAGATCTTCTCCGAGAAGGACGGCCGTCTACTCGGCCTGATCGAAGGCAACCGGCTCGGTCAGCTGCGCACCGGAGCCGCCTCGGCCGTCGCGACGGATGTGCTTTCCAATCCTGGAGCGAGCCGACTCGGGGTGATCGGCGCAGGCTACCAGGCCGAGACCCAGATCGAAGGCATCGCCAAGGTGCGCCACCTCGAAGAGGTCCTCGTCTACGCGCGCCATCGCGATCGCCTCGAGGCATTCTGTCGCCGCATGAGCGATCTCACAGGCGTTCCGGTGCATCCAGCCGCAAGCGTCGACGATGCGGTGGCTGGCCAGGATATCCTCGTCACGGCGACGTCGGCCAGGGAGCCCGTGCTGTTCGGCCATCAGCTTGAACCTGGGCAGCACATCAACGCCACAGGGTCGAACCGCCTGCACGAACGTGAACTCGATGGTCCGGCCGTGCTCCGCGCCGCCGTGGTGGTGGTGGACTCGAGATCCACCGCGAAGGCCGAGGCCGGCGATCTCACACCGCTCACCGCTCGAGGCGAGATCGATCCCGAGGAACTGCCCAATCTAGGCGAAGTGGTGGCAGGCAAGCGGCCGGGCAGGCGCCATCCAGATGAAGTGACGCTGTTCCTCTCGCAGGGCATTGCCGCATGGGATCTCGCCGTCGGTGCAGTGGTCCTCAAGAGAGCCGAGGCCGCGGGCGTCGGCCTGGAGGTGGACCTGCTCTCGTGAGCAGCCATCGCGCAACGTCCCTGCCGGATGGCAGGAGCGCCAGTCTGCAGGAGTTCGGACACGCGGGCGAAGTCGTTCTGCTCCTGCCCGGCGCCGGCGCCGACCGAATGGCGCTCGGCCTGCAGGGCCGCGCGCTCCAGGCAGCCGGGTATCGCGCCCTGTCACTTGACTATCCAGGACTCGGGCTCGCCACCGGCAGCCTGCCACAGGATGTGAGCGATCTTGCTCGCTACGCCTTCGCCGCACTGGACAACCTGGGCGTCGAGCGCTGCCACATCCTCGGACAGTCCCTTGGCTCGGCGGTCGCCCAGGAGATGGCACTCCTTGCGCCCACGCGCACCGCGTCGCTGATCCTGCTGGCGACGTGGGGCCGGCAGGACGACTTCCTCGAACTTCGCAGCCGCATCGTCAACCTGATCGTCCGCCAATCCCTGGCGGAGCGCCTCGCCCTCCTGCCTTACTTCATGGCCTCGCGGGACCTCATCGCGAGCCTGGGCAGCAGCGGTGACAGCGGCCTCGGCCTGCGCGGCAGCAGGGCAGTCAGCGATGAGACCATGGCACACTATCTCTCGCTGGCCCGGGACAGGGATCGCCTGCCGCGCCTCGCCCAGTTGAACCTGCCCTGCCTCGTTCTGGCCGGCGAGCGGGATCTGATGACGCCATGGGAGTACGCCAAGGAAGTGGCGGATGCCATCGTCGGCGCACGCTTCCATCTGCTATCGGGGCCACGCTCGTCGCATCTCTTCCACTACGAGCTGGGCGATGCGACGAACCAAGAGATCCTGAAGTTTCTCAGGAGCGTGGCGCCAACGCTCTGAAAGGAGGCATCCGGTTGGCATCGCTGTCAGAACTGCCGGAAAGGGAACGCCGCGTCGTTCTGAGACTCGTCTACTGGTCCTGGTTCGCACTGTTCCTCGGAGCCCTCGGCATCATCCTCTGGCTGCGTCACGCCTTGCCGATCGGCGTCCTGCCCATCGCCTTCGTCCTCGTGCTTGCCTTCGTCGCGCAGGAGATCTGGCAGGCCATCTATACCCGCCAGGTTCTGCGGCGCCTGAAAGAGCACGGAGATCCCTAAAAAACCGCCCTCTGCCTCAGGCAGGGGGCGGTGTCGTTCATGCGCTTGTGGACCGGCGCAGGCTGCGTTCCGCCTCGTCGCGGATGGCGTCGATCTCCTCGTCGGGAATCGCCTTCTCGAAGCGGCGGAACCCAGCCACCGAGAACCCGTTGCGCTTCGCCATCTCCCTGATCTCCCGCACCCGCTCCGGCCTGATGTCGAGGCCGAGCGTGTAGGGCTCATAGCGGCGCTCGAGCGTCAGAATCATCGTCTCCGCGATGCAGGCTTCGGCATAACCCGGCGGAAAGCCGAAGTCGAAATGGAAATCAACCTGACCAGGCACCGCGATGACGCCACCGTCGATCACCAGCACGTCGCGACGGCGCTCGTAGACCTTCTCGGAGACGTTGCGCGGCCGCGCCACGTCGCAGACGACCGATCCCGGCCGAAGATCTTCCGGTTCCAGCAGCACACCCGTCGCGGAGGAAACGGTGAGAACGACATCCGCCGTCTTGGCCGCAACGCGAGCATCCGTGCCTATGGTTACGTCGGTGTAGGTGCCCAGATCGTCGATGCTGTGCTTGATCGCCTGCAGCTTGTCGACCCGCCGCCCGATCAGGCTCAGACGCCGCACCGATCCCGCCAGCGCCGCAGCCGCTGCACGGCCGATCGCTCCCGTGGCTCCGACGACGCAGGCCTCGGCCTCAGCCGCCGGGATGCCCATGCGCTCCGCCGCGAGCAGTGCGCCGTCGACCGCCGAGGCGGTCGTATAGGAGTTGCCCGTCGTAACAGGGATAGAGAGGGCCTTCGCCACCGAGACGCCGCGGTCGCCCACGACCTTGGTGAATGCCCCCAGTCCGACAATGCCGGCACCAAGCTCTTGCGCAAGACGTCCGGCGCGCACGAGACGCGGCAGGATCTCCTCGCGGAAAGACATCTTGACCATGAGGTGGGCCGATACCGGTACGACGATGAACCAACCCTCGGCCTCTACGCCTGTGGGGGAGTGGACACCCGTGATGTGGGACGCCTTGAACGGTGGAATGTAGGTGAAGCCCTTCTCCACGATGGGCTCCGGCAGGAGCCTGAGCGCAGGATACTTGCGGGTGTAGTCTGCGAAGCGCAGTGGGTGGAGAACAAATGCGAAGCGCTCCAACGGTCTACCTCTCCCGTCATGTGCACAAATCTGTGCACATCGTAGCAGAAGGCGGGCCGATCTGCAAAGCGCTTCGTCTACAGTTGCAGGAGCCTGCCGGTCATGGGGTCGAGCAGCACCGCGCGGCCGTCGCCGAGCGCGGCGATGAGATGCTCTCCCTGGGCAGAAAGTCCCGTACAGATGCTGCCGGCCATGCGTGCGTCGACGCGCCAGACCTCCGCCGACGTGTCGGTGACGCCAAAGACGTTGCGGTCCTGCAGCATGTAGGGGTCAGCATCGCAGCGCACGGCAACCACCTGGGCAAACCCCACGACCTCGGCGATGCGGGTCGGGAAGGTCACGGTCCGCTCGGTGCCGGATGAGAGGGGAATGCGTATCGTGCGCTCCTCAAGGCGAACCCTGGTCAGATCGGA
>JAJYNV010000025.1 GCA_021786135.1 Bacillota bacterium | reverse complement strand
GAGCAGTCCAGCCACCTCTTCGAGGAAGAGGAGCTGGTCTTCCGTGAAGGCCGCAACCGTGCTGTGGTAGGCCTTGAGGATGCCTACGACGCGGCCCTCGTACATCATCGGCGTCGCCGCCGCCGAGATGATGGCCATCTGCAGGAGGTCCTCGAGCTGCGGCTTCAAAGACTCGTCGAGCCTGATGTCGTCGACCACCACGCGCCTGGCCTCGCGCAGCGAGATGCCGGGCGGCATCCTGCCCACCTCGCTCGTCGCGTCGAGCCACTCGGAGAGCTCGGTCGCACCGACTTCGCCGCCGTCGCTCACGATGTCGAATCTGTCGCCGTGGACGATGCCGATCCAGCAGTCGTGGGATCCCGTCACGCGCTCGACATCGCGGATGACGCGCGCGAGGAGGACCGAAGGGTCGCCCGGGTGGGCGACGGCGAAGCGCAGGAGATCGAGGGCCTCGGTACGGCTCGGCAGGAGGCCGCCCCGGTTCGCTGCGAGGATGAGGCCGGCCTCGTCGGCAAGCCCCGCCACGAGATCCGCGAGGTCGCCGCGGATGCGGTTCTCCTCGAGAAACTTGACGGTGAGGATGCCCCAGCCAAATCCGTCCGCCACGACCGGTGCGCCGAAGAGCGAGCCGTAAGCGATGTTGCCGCCCTGCTCGGAGCGGGTCTGGCGGACGAAGGGCCGCTCGGTGATGAACGCGAGCGCCAGGGGATCGGCGGACGAGAGCGGGAGCGCGGCGGGATCAGCCGGCACGCCGGAGGAGGCGACGGGACGGAGCTCCTGCTCGACGAGCCGGCGCAGCACGACGAGGTCGGCGCCGGTGGCGTCGCGCGCCGCGTGGACGATCGCCGCGTAGAGGCCCGGCGCGTCGCCGAGACCCCGCGCAGCCATGCGCACAAGCCGCATCGCCGCGCCGAGGGCCGCCTTCGGGTCCGCGGCCGGCACCGCCCGCCCGGACTGAGGGAATTCCATCTGCGGCGCGAGGAACCCGCTCTTGGGCCTCGCCAGCAGAAAACCTTGCACATAGGCGACGCCGAGTTCACCCAGCGTCCTGAGCTCCGCCTCCGTCTCCACGCCTTCCGCGATCACGGCGATGCCGGCGCGGCGCGCGAAGGAGACGAGCGCCTCGACGAGCTGAGCCTTGGCGCTGTCGCGATCGACGCCATGCACGAGTTCCATGTCCACCTTGGCGAAGTCCGGCCGTAGCGCGACGAGCCGGTTGAGGCCCGAATAGCCCGCGCCGCAGTCGTCCATGGCGATCATGAGGCCGCGCCAGCGCAGCATGTCGAGGGCCAGGTTGAACGCCTGCCAGCGGGTGTCCGGGATGTCGGTCCGCTCCGTCACCTCGAGCACCACCGTGCAGTTCAGCTCCGCCAGCGGGTAGAGGAGCTCCGGGCGGTCCAGCACGGTGGCAGGCGAGACGTTGACGAACAGCATGACCCCGGCGGGGATGTCGCCCACGCTTTGCCTGATGGCTGCGATTGCCAGGTCGTCGAGCTCCGCCTCGGCCTCGGGTCCCGCCGCCCGCGCACAGTCGACGACGTCGAGGATCGCAAGCTCTGTGCCATCCGAGAGCCTCGGCCGGCTGAGCGCCTCATAAGCGGCCACGCGTCCGTGCGTGATGGCTACGATGGGCTGGAAGACGGAGCGCATGTTGAGATCGCCGCGCAACTCTCGCCATACCGGAGCATCCATTTGTGGCAGCAGAGGCGTCGCCCCCATGTCCGCGGGGAGATCGGCCGCCTTCAGGCTCGAAAGCGGCACGCTCACATCGATCTTTGTCGTGGATTCGACTCCTGGCCGAAAGTCCCTCCAAAATGGCCCTTCACAACGGGCCGTTCCTCCCACGCTGTGAGAATGCCGGCCGCAGCCACCTCAGGGCTAGTAGAAGGCGCAGGGACATGGCGAAGAGCGCCAGGCCGAAGGAGCGGAGGGCCAGGGGCCAGCCGAGGAGCGCCAGGGCGAGGGAGAGGAGGTAGAGGGCGAGCAGGACTCCGCGGCCCCTGGGCGGCAGGATCTCAGTGAGCTTCGGCACCGGCCGGCCCTCGACGCGGCCTGCGAGGTGCCGCTCGAAGACGAGGAACGGCAGGATGCGCTCGAGGTAGCCGAGCACAGCGACGGCTATGCCGCCGAATGCCGCCCCAAGGGCGCCCGAGGGTAGGCCGGACGAGAGCATGACGGCCGCGGCGACGAGCGAGGCCGCCGCCAGGAGGTGGGCGACGCCGGTGAAGGGCGGGAGCCTATGGCTCGGGCTGCGGAGGAGCGATGCGGTCACGAGCGCCAGATGGTAGAGAGCGGCCCCGGCGAGGAGCCAGGCTGCGGCGCTGCCCCAGATCCCCCAGAGCCAGGCTGCGGCGGGCGCGGCGAAGGCGAAGAGCAGGGTTCCCGTGACCGCCGCCCTGTGCCCCAGCTGACGGCCGCGCCCGAACATGCCGAGGAGCTGCCACGAGACACCTGAGAGGAGCGCGCCGAAGCCGGCGCCGAAGGCGAGCGCGAGATGCCAGGGGAGGACGGCGAGGAGATTCGGAAGGTGCGCGGTGAGGCCGATAGCCATCACTAGGCCAAGGACACCCGCGCAAAGAAAGCCTGCGAGTCCGACCAGGAGGCCAAGATGGAGCGGCCGCAGAGTGCGGCCGCGGACGATGGCGGCGAGCGAGCGCACGAAGACCGCCGCGAGGCCGCTGATGGCAAGGAGGCCACCCAGGGCCAGAAACGGCGGCAGCGAGAGGGCGAAGCCGGCCGCGAGGCAGATGCCCCCGGCCGGCACAAGGAGCGTCATGAGACCGAGCAGGGCGGGCCGCGGGTGGCTTCGGCCGGTCGTGGCGGCGCTCAGCTGCACCGCAGCGGCTGTCGCCAGGGTGAGAAGCCCCGCGACGAGTCCAAGGTGGATCAGGGCGAGGAGGTCCTGGCCCTGGGGCAGGCCGTCCAGGAGGAGGGTGAGCCCCGTGAGGGCGAGGGCCGCGAGGCCGAGCGCGATGGGCCTGAGAACCACCCCTGGCGGTGGCGCGGTGCGCGGCGTAACGATGACGGGGCCGCCCTCGATCACGCTCCGGGCGCCCTGCCGGCATAGTGGCGGCCGAGCCGCCATCCCGCCGCAGCGAAGAGAACGGCCGCGAGGAGCGCGAAGGCCTCCCCCGCCCGGCTGAGGGGCGTCGAGGGCAGTGCGAGTCCGACGGCGCCGAGCGGAGCCGCGAGATAGAGCGCCCAGCTGCCGTAACGGAGGTATCCCGTCCCGACCATGTCCGTGAGTTTCGGCGCCTTCCGGCCCGGCTCGAGTTCCGCGTAGCTGTGGAACCAGACGAGGAAGGGGGCGATCTTGAAGAGGAAGCCCCAGAGATTCGCGCCGGCGAAGCCGAAGACGAAGAGCCAGGCGAAGGCGTAGGGCGAGACGTCGATGACGCCGAGGAGCTGGAGCGGCACCGCGAGGAGCAAGAGCCCGAGCACGATCCAGCTCATGATGGCCTGGCGGATGCCGGCCTCGAGCGGGCGCTGACGGGCCCTCAGCAGGCTGCGCATGTCGAGCAGGAAGAGGACGTACGCCGCGAGAGCGGGCAGGGCGCCCAGAGCCGCGAGGGCATCCGTGCCCCAGAGCGCCATCGTTCCCACCCAGAGGACAGCGAGGCTCCAGAGCGCGAAGACGGCCTGCGGGTAGCGCTCGTGCGCGTGCGAGAGCGTGAACATGGCGATGAGCTTGTAGCTGACGGCGAGGATGGCGAGCGCGATCCAGCCGAAGCCGCCGAGCGCGGCGTGCAGCGCGAGGAACCGGATCAGCGAGATCTGCCAGAAGCCGTAGCTGAGGTTGAGGGCCTCCGTCAGGCCGAACAGCACCGTGAGCACCAGAAAGCCCGCGGCGATCAGCGTTCCGCCTGGCGTCGGCGACGCCACGGTGACCGTACGCACCGTGCGCAGGAGAAGGTGGAAGAAACCCAGCACGCCAAGGACGACGAGCGTGCCGCCCACGGCCAGAAGCGCCGGCTCGCCGAGGCCGAAGCCGAGCAGCATGAGGATGATGCCGGGCAGCGTGCCGAGCGGGACGATCAGGGCGAGCGGTCCCGCGGGCACCTTGGCGACCCCGGCCACGGGCACGATCATCAGCGTCGCGCCCATCGTCGTGGCCGTGACCCAGCCGAGCGTGAAGAGGTGGGTCAGGACGAGCGTGGTCGGCGAGCCCGGCAGGCCGTAGGCGGCCCAGCCGGGCTCGAGCAGCAGGGCGGCGGCGAGGGCGAGGCTCGCGATCAGGCCGTAGGCGAGATGGGCGAGCGGCATCCGCACGTCGGCGCCGCCGGGCGCCATGGGCAGCATGGCCTACTGCTGCGCGCGGCCGATGCGCACGCGCCAGACCTCCGGCCCCTCTTCGAGGTACGTCCACTCGAACTCGCCCTGGTGCTCGGCGGAGAACTGGTAGTAGAGGGGCTTCGGGTCGTGGTCGTTCACGAGCACGAATCCCTCGCCGGACTTGAGAGCGCCGAACATGCTGAAGATGGTGGAGTGGCGCAGCATGGGCGCGAGCGCTCGCACATCCAGGATCTCTTCTTGCGGCATCGGAAGGACCTCCTTCTCGGTTAGGGTCCCATCGAGCGTAGCCCCGCCGGCCGGATGGCGCTGTGACGCCCTACTGGGCCGGATGGTGTCCCAGGACACATCGGGGCCCAAGGCCCAGCGCTAGGCTCGAGATGGATTCCCGCGATCCGATCAGGGAGGTGCCGACATGGCGCAGGAACGCGTCCTCGACGTGCGCGCGACGATCAAGGCCGGCGGCGAGCCATTCGACGATATCATGCAGGCGGTGCGGGAACTGGGGCCCGGCGAGGACCTCGTCCTCCTGGCCCCGTTCGATCCGGTGCCGCTCTATAGCGTGCTTGGCCCGCAGGGCTTCGCCCACACGAGCGAGGCCTTGCCGTCGGGCGACTTTCGCGTGCGCTTCGCCCGGCAGGCCAGCTGATGGCCGCCATGGCGCCCTCGCGGAGGGAAGTGCTCGCTGTCCTGAACGAGGTGATGGATCCGGAACTCGGTGTCGACATCGTCTCGCTCGGCCTCATCTACCGGCTGGAGGTGACGGACGAGGGCGCCGTCGACGTCACCATGACGCTGACGACGCCCGGCTGCCCGCTCCACGCCATCATCGGCCGGTCGATCGAGCGCGCCCTCGGACCCATCGGCGCGACCGACGTCAACGTGCAGCTCGTCTTCTCCCCGCCTTGGGACCCGCGCATGATGAACGACAAGGCGCGCGCCGAGCTCGGCGCCTTTTGAGGGGCCGCTTCAGTCCAGCCGACGCTGCAGGATCTCCGGCGTGATCTCGAGGTGCCCGTCCTGTGCGACCTGGATCGATCCCTCCTGGCGGAACTCGCCGAGGAGTCGCGTCACCGTTTCGCGCGAGGCGCCTATGAGCTGCGCGAGTTCGCGGTGCGTCACCTGGAGCCCGACCTTGACGTGCCTGCCCAAGGTGCGGTCTCGCACACCCGCGAGCTGCAGCAGGGCGGAGGCCAGGCGGCCCGCCGTATCGCGCGTGCCGAGGTCCAGGACCTGCTGCGACGCGCCAGTGAGGCGGCGCGCGAAAAACGTCAGGAGCGACCAGGCGAGCGCCACGTCGCTCTGCGCGAGGCTCCTCAGCGCCTGGTTGCGGATGCAGCCGATCCAGCTGTCCTCGAGCGTCTGTGCCGTGCCGGGGTAGATGCCGCCCGTGACAAAGCCCGTGATAGCGAAAAGATCGTTCGGCTGCAGGAGGTGCAGCGTCTGCTCCTGGCCCTCGGACGTCGTCTTGAAGACCTTGACGGCGCCCCGATGCACGAAGCAGAGCATCTCCGCGGGCTCGCCCTCGCCGAAGATGTACATGTCCTTGCGGTAGTGGCGGATGCTCGTGATCTCCGCAAGATGAGCGGTCGTCGCTTCGGGCAGCTCGGCGAACGGCGCGACATCGCGCAGGGCGTCCTGGGCTGCGGGTGCCTGAGAGTGAGGCATGGCGAGGACTCCTTCCGGATCTGAACGTAGCACCAAACCGTCGAGGCTGCCAGCATGGGCCGGCCCCGCAGAAACCAGGCGGCTACCGGACCGAACGGATCGGGGCTAGATTCCGCGATGCGGCGCCAGCGAAGGCTCGGCCCATCTCGCTATACTCGCGCGTGGCCGGCGGGATCGGACTGAGCGAGCCGAAGGCGCGCTCAGCCGCGAGCGTCCTGCCACGCTCGCCTTTCCCTGCGGCGTCGATGACGGGGTAGCCGGGCGGAGCGCCCGCCGTCGATTCCGAAAGTGGAAGCAGGTCTCAAAGCGATACTGCGCCCAACAGGACTGAACTTTCGTCATTACGGCGCAGCACGGCCGAACTTACTACCTAAAGAAGGGTTCAAGGCGGCTGACCGGCGAAATCTGCGCCGAGTGCCATTTTAGATC
>JAJYNV010000321.1 GCA_021786135.1 Bacillota bacterium | reverse complement strand
CAGGGAGCAGGCGACCGTCAGCAGCAGGGAGAGCGGGACAAGAACGGTGACGAGACGCGCAAGAGAGCGCGGTCGAATCATCGAACGGCACCCCTTCCTGGCAGAACGCCACATGCCAAGTGGGGATTCCATCCTGTGGAACCCAACTCCTGCCAGGTCCACCGCTGTCCAGATTCAGCGTGGCCCTGGGAGGGAACGGTCGGGCCGATGTGAAACGATTCGCCGTTCCCTGGCTCATGCACCAAGCGTACTTCCGCCAGTCACTCCTGCCGTAGTGGGTCCCCGCCATGGCTAGAGCGGTAGCGTCGTTGAATGTCTTCCTGCAGTTGACTCTGCGGTACCTCCACCGGTTCTTGTACGTGCCGTGATGGATGATGGATATGCGCTACCCGCAGCGTGGGCAGGCAAACCGTTGGCGAAGCGCTTCTCTCTGATATCAACAGCTGCCTCAGGGCTGACCTGCGGCTGAAACAACCGCTTGAACTGACCAATGGCGAAAGCCAAACTCGCGTCGTCACGCCCGGAAACAGGCATGCGGCAGTTCGGCATCGAGGGAGCATGCGTGGCATGGTGCGCCGCCGCCTGGCTCGCTCCATCGCCAACATGGGTTTTCGTGCGTTCCGCCGGCACGTGGCATATGAAGCCGCACGACGCGGCGGCGGACCGCTTCATTCCGAGCAGCACTGCTCGGCCTGCGGCGCCAGCCAGGACGAGCTGCCTTTGTGCCGGTACCTGGAGCTATCCGGCTTGCAGCCCCACGCGCGGCCACGACCGTGCCGTAGCGCGCAACCTCGCTGCGTGCACCGTGCGCTCCGCGGTGTGCGCCTGTGGAGGGGAGGACTCTCTGATCACGGCGAAGCCCGCTCTAGTGAAGCAGGCGACCGACATCGACGCTACCTGGCCTCATTTTGCATGGGCCTGGCGGAATGGGGTTTCGCGATCCGAGGACGGGACGCAAGCGCAATCGGGGCGTCAAGAGTGCCGCGGCGCCCAGACCGGCGGCCGAGAAGGAATGACCTTCGCGGGGCCGGCAAGGCGCCTTCACGGCACCGACAGCGCCGGGAGAAGTCAGCTTTTCGGACGTTCGAGCGGCCTGCCCTCACGGCAGAGCGGGCAGGCGTCAGCCGGGTATGAAGGAACCTCGAGCGTCAGAAGAGCCTTCAGCGGCACGCCAAGGTCCACCTGGCCGCCGGTGCGGTCGGCGATGATGCCGACTCCCTGAACGGCCGCACGCGCCTGCTCACAGATGTCCAGCACCTTCTGCACCGAGCCGCCCGTCGAGACCGCGTCCTCGACCACAAGCACCCGCTCTCCCGGCCGGAGCGCAAATCCCCGCTTGAGAGCCATGCCCTCGCCGGCCTTCTCGGCGTAGATCGATCGCACGCCGAGCGCCCGCGCCACTTCGTGCGCCAGGATCACGCCCCCCATGGCCGGGCCTACCACCGTCTCGATCTCCTGGCCCTCGAACTGTTCGGCGATGGCCCGTCCGAGCTCCTCGGCCGCCGACGGTTGGGAGAAGGCCGGCGCAAAGAGAAGAAAACGGTTCGAATGGCGGCCGGATGTGAGCAGGAAATGTCCCTCCCGCAGCACGCCCCATACCTTGAGCTGCTCGAGCCAGTACGCGGGATCCCGCATCAGGCACCCTCCCCTTCCGCGATCTCGGCGACGAACGCCCTCGCTGCGGCGACAGGATCGGCTGCTTGGGTGATCGGCCGCCCGACGATGATCAGGTCGGCCCCTGCCTTGAGGGCCGCCGCCGGCGTCACCACGCGCTTCTGGTCACCGGATGCATCCTGGGCGCGGCGCACCCCTGGCACGCCGATCGTCGCGTCCGGCGCCAGAGCGCGCACCAAGGCCGCTTCCTCACCCGACGTGATGTAGCCCTTGAGCCCGGCCTCCCTGGCGATGCCGGCAAGGCGCAGGACGATCTCCTGCGGCAGCTCCTGCCAGCCGATCGACCTGGCCGCCTGTGCGTCGATGCTCGTGAGCAGCGTGACGGCGAGGAGCCGCAGCTCCTCCCCCGCCTCGGCCTGGGCCGCCCGCAGCATCGCCTCGCCGCCCGCCGCGTGCACGGTGAGGTAGCGCACGCCCAGGCGGCGCACCGCCCGCACGCCGCGGGCAACCGTCTGCGGGATGTCGTGCAGCTTGAGATCCAGGAACACTGGCAGCCCGAGTTTCACGATCTCCTCGGCCACCTTGGGACCGCCCTGGTAGAAGAGGTCCATGCCGACCTTGAAGCCGCCGACCTCCGGTGCGAGCTTTGCAGCGAGCGCCAGCGCCGCCTCGGGCTCCATCTGGTCCAGCGGGATGAAGAGATGCTCGCGCGCATTCATGAAACCGCCCCCTTAGCCTTTGGATTGGCTGCAGCCCAGGCCTCGTCCACCGAGGTGAACCCGGCGTTCTCCATCTCGCGTTCGAGTTCGGCGATGATGCGGGGCGGCGCCAAGGGATCGCGGAACACCGCGGTGCCGACCGCGACCGCCCGCGCCCCGGCCATGATGTACTCGAGCGCGTCACGGCCGCTCTCGATGCCGCCCATGCCGATGACCGGGATGCTAAGACTCCGCGCGAGATCGTAGACGATCCTCAGGCCGACGGGCTTCACGGCAGGGCCGGAAAGACCGCCTGTCGTGTTCGCGATCACGGGCCGGCGCCGCTCGACGTCGATCGCCATGCCGAGCAGCGTGTTGATGGCGGAGAGCGCGTCGGCGCCCGCCGCCGCACAGGCCGCGCCCAATGCCACGGGATCGGTGACGTTGGGCGAGATCTTGACGATCAGGGGCAGGCTGGTCCCCTGCCGCACCTTGGCCACCAGTCTGCCTGCGAGCACGGGATCCTGCGAGAAGAGCAGCCCATCCGCCACGTTCGGGCACGAGATGTTGAGCTCGATCGCCGCGACGCCCTCCTGCCCGTCCACTCCGCGCACCACGGCCAGGAAGCCCTCCTCGTCGTGGCCGACGACGTTCACGATCACCTGCGTGTCGTACTGGCGAAGGAACGGCAGATCGACGGCGAGGAAGTGGTCGAGGCCAGGATTCTGCAGGCCGATGGCGTTGAGCATGCCGCCGGGCGCGCGGGCGATTCGCGTCGGAGCGTTGCCAGGCCACGGCTCCCGCGACACACCCTTGACCATCACGCCGCCGAGCAGCGCGAGATCGTAGAGTTCTGCCGCCTCACGGCCATAGCCGAACGTGCCGGATGCTGTCAGCACGGGGTTCTTGAACCTGAGTCCCGCGACTTCGGTCTCCAGATCCATCAGAGTTTCACCTCGTCCCAGCGGAAGACGGGTCCCTCGCGGCAGACGCGGGCATAGGTGCCGTAAGGGCCGAGCTCGGGATCCGGTTTGGCCCGTTCGACCGCGCAGCCGAGACAGACGCCGTAGCCGCAGGCCATCGCCGCCTCGAGCGCCAGGTAGGTGTCCGGCACGGGCCGGCTTGCCGCAAAGGACTGCACCGCCCCCAGCATGGGCTCCGGCCCGCAGGCGAAGACCGCATCGGCGTCGAGCCCTGCCAGGAGATCCGTGACGGGCCCGTGATGGCCGCGCGAGCCGTCGTCAGTCGCCGTCAGCACCCGCATGCCAAGGGCCTCGAGTTCCGCCTGTCCCAGGAGGCCCGACCGTGTCCTGGCTCCAATGAGCGCTGTCACCTGGCACCCCCTCTCCTGCAGGGCGCGACCGAGAGACCAGAGCGGCGGCACGCCTACTCCGCCTCCGACGAGCACCGCCCTCAGCGGATGCTCGGGCAGCGGGAAGCCCTGACCGAGCGGCCCCATGGCCTGCAGGCGGTCGCGGGCGCGCAGAGCGGCGAGGGCCTGGGTGCCGGGGCCGACGACGCGGAACAGGAAACTCAGCCTGCGCGGCGAGAAGGTGCGGTAGAAGGAGAGCGGACGCGGCAGGTAGGTATCCCTGCCGTCCCCTGCCGAGAGCATGTAGAACTGGCCCGGCGCCGGTAGCTCGTCGTCAGGGAACTCCGTGACGAGCTCGACGCAGTCAGGCGCCGGCTGCAGCCGTTCGACGACCCGGATCTCCTGCGGCTTCAAGGCAGGTCGGGCGCGAAGTAGTCCTGGAGCGCCCGCACCTCCATGCTGCGAGGCTTTGCCATCACGCCGAGCATCGCGCGCGCCGTGTCGAGCGACGTGACGCAGGGCACGCCGTGCTCCACCGCGGTCCTGCGGATCTGGAAGCCATCGCGTTGGGGACTCCTGCCCTGTGTGAAGGTGTTGACGACGAGGTCGATGTCGCCGGAGCGGATGCGCTCGAGAATGTCGGGTGAGGACTCGCCGATCTTGGGCACCTCCTCCACCTCGACGCCGGCCGCCCTGAGGGCGTCGGCCGTGCCGTGCGTGGCCGCGAGCCTCGCTCCTGCGCGATAGAGGTCGGCAGCGAGCGGCAGTACCTCCTCCTTGTCGCGGTCTGCGATGGTGAGGAGTACCCTTGGCCGCTCGGGCACGCGGTAGCCGGCCGCTGCAAAGGCCTTGATCAGGGCCTGGGAGAACTCGGGATCGATCCCGAGCACCTCGCCGGTGGACTTCATCTCGGGGCCGAGCGTCGCGTCGACGCGCCTCAGCTTGGCCCACGAGAAGACGGGACACTTGATGCCGACATGCGGGCTCTTCGGCCAGAGGCCCGCCTTGATGCCCTGCTGGCTGAGGTTCCGGCCGAGCGCCACCTGCGTCGCGATGGCCGCGAGCGGCACACCCGCCACCTTCATCAGATACGGCAGGGTGCGCGAGGCTCGCGGATTCGCCTCGATCACGTAGAGCTGGCCCTCATACGCGACGAACTGGACATTCAGTAGGCCGCGCGTCTCGAGACCCAGAGCCAGCCGCCGCGTCGCCTCGCAGATCTCGGCCTCGAGAGCCCTGTCGATGCCGGGCGCCGGGTAGACGGCGATCGAGTCGCCGGAATGCACGCCGGCACGCTCGATGTGCTGCATGATGCCTCCGACGAGGACCTCCTCGCCGTCGGCCACCGCATCCACCTCGAGTTCGAGGCCGGGCAGGTACTGGTCGACGAGAATCGGCCGCCCGGGCATGGCGCCTGCGGCCCTCTCGAGATACTCCGCGAGGTCCTCGGGGCCGTAGCAGATCTCCATGGCGCGACCGCCGAGCACGAAGGAGGGGCGCACCAGCACCGGGTAGCCGATCTCCTCAGCCACCGCGAGGGCGGCCGCGGCGTCGAGCACAGTATGGCCGAGCGGACGTCGCAGGCCGAGCTGTTGCAAGAGCGCGTCGAACTGGCTGCGGTCCTCCGCCGCGTCGATCCCCTTTGCCTGCGTGCCGAGGATCCGAATGCCCTCGGCCTCGAGGCGGCTTGCGAGGTTGATCGCAGTCTGTCCGCCGAACTGCACGAGCACCCCTTCCACATGCTCGCGCTCGGCGATCTCCTGAACGTCCTCGAAGCCCATCGGTTCGAAATAGAGCCGGTCCGACTGCGTCCAGTCGGTCGAGACGGTCTCGGGGTTCGAATTGATCATGATCGACCTGCGCCCTGAGGCCCTGAGAGCTCCGAGGGCGTGCACGGCCGAGCAGTCGAATTCGATGCCCTGACCGATGCGGATCGGTCCCGAGCCGAGCACGAGCACCGAGCGCTCGCCTTCCGCGACCGGCGCCTCGTCCTCCATCTCGTAGCTTGAGTAGTAGTAGGGCGTCTCGGCATCGAATTCGGCGGCGCAGGTGTCGACCATCTTGTAGGTCGGCACGATGCCGTGGGCACGGCGCAGCCGCCGCACGTCCGCCTCGTCCTCTCCCCAGAGTTCCGCGATTGTGCGATCGGCGAAGCCGTCGCGCTTGGCGGTGCGCAGGACGTCGACGTCAAGCGGGTGGGCCGCGAGCTCCCGCTCGAGGGCGACGATGCGGCCGATCTCGCGCAGGAAGTGGCGATCGATCGCTGTCGCCCGCCAGATCTCCTCGAGGTCGCTGCCGCGGCGCAGGAGTTCCGTGACCGCGAAGATGCGCCGATCGTCCGGCGTGATGGCGAGCGCCATCAGTTCCTCGTCCGCACGGCCGTCGAGCTCCTTGAGGCGCAGGTGGTAGGTGCCGATCTCGAGCGACCGCACCGCCTTCAGAAGAGCCGCGCGCAAGGTGCGGCCAATGGCCATCACCTCGCCGGTCGCCTGCATCTGCGTGCCGAGCCGCCGGTCCGCCTGGGCGAACTTGTCGAAGGGCCAGCGGGGGATCTTGACCACCACGTAGTCGAGCGCCGGCTCGAAGAGGGCCGAGGTGCGCCCCGTCACGGGGTTGCGCAGTTCGTCCAGGGTGAGGCCCAGCGCCAGCTTGGCCGCCAGCTTGGCGATCGGGTAGCCCGTGGCCTTCGACGCCAGCGCACTCGAACGGCTGACGCGCGGGTTCACCTCGATGACGCGATACTCCCCCGTCACAGGATGCAGGCCGAACTGCACGTTGCAGCCGCCCT
>JAJYNV010000065.1 GCA_021786135.1 Bacillota bacterium | reverse complement strand
GGCGTTCGCCCTCGCCCAAGCGCCCGCCGCTACCGTCGCCACCGCGCAGGGCCACCACTACGTCGCCGCTTCACTGATCCGCCCAGACTCCGCTGCCAGCCCCGGCGACCCCGGAGTCATCTGATCGTCGATCCGACTCGGATCCCAACGGAGGTAACCATGGCCACTTCGACCAACCTTGCAGCTGACGTGCGGCTCGATGAGTTCACCGTCGCCCTCCAGCCTGTCCTGAACCTCGGGAACGGCAAGGTGCACGGTTTTGAGGCTCTGCTGCGCGGTCCGGCTGGATGCGATGTCAACCCACCCGCACTGTTCCGCCGTGCCCGGCGTGAGCATTGGCTAGGTGAGCTGGAGAGTCGCGCGAGGTCTCTAGCGTTTGAAGCGGCTGAGCGCTACCTTGAGGGCGAGGAGGTTCTCTTCCTAAATGGCGACCTCCGCTTCCCGTTGCCGCAGCATCGCTACCCCCACGTGGTGATGGAGGTCAGTGAAGCGCAGGATGTCAGCCACCACCACGTCGAGAAGTTGCGTCATCAAGGTCTTAAGCTCTATCTCGACGACTATGGCGTATCACACGGCAATCTGGCACGCATTCTTGATATTCGCCCATGTGGCCTCAAGGTGGACCGTTCCATCGTCCGAGGCATCAGCGAGGATGCCCGCCGGTTTGCCATCGCGCGTGCACTGGCAATGCTGGCCACAGATCTGGGCATGGACTTGGTAGCGGAAGGCATCGAAACGAGTGAAGATCTCGTAGCCGCGCGCCGTGCCGGCTTCACGCTCGGCCAAGGCTACTATTTGGGTCGGCCACGCCTCGACCCGAATCGCGAGGAGATTGACAGAGTCAGCCAGCTGCTGTCCAACATGGTCATCGAGCGCGTAACATCTGCGCGATTCCGCCTTGTGGCTTCAAGCATGTAAGCACAAGGATGCACTTATACACACCATATAAGGACAATTTCCCTGTCTTGAACGCCTCGGTGTTCAAGACAGGTTGTCTATTCGCCTTTAGTTTTCACCTATTTCAGGCGGTGTCGTCGGAAGTTTGATAGAGGAGCGCCAGTGCCGTGGTGAGCCGCTGCGCGGGACCATCCTGAAGCTGCGACGGAATCGGGGAGTCGACCGGCTCGACGCCGAGCACGAGTGCAAGAATGTTCATGGCGCCAAGATCAACGCCAGTCGAACTATCCTGCATCAGCCTGTATTCTTCAACGGTGCGCCGTGCCCCATCGCGATCACCAGTTAAGGTTTGGCACAGCGCTCTCTCGGCAAGCAGCCCTGCAACGAGTTCGGCAGCCAACTGCTGACGGCAGATGAGCGCGTCAGCAAGCTCTGCAAGGGCACCATCATAGCGTTTCAGATGGCGCAGAGCGACGGCTGCGCACTCACGGCCAATTGCTTGCGTGGCCGGATCCGCTTCTCGGAGCGACATTACGTCATGTGCCGCCCGCAACCCTGCCTCGGGCCCAAGTACGGCCAACGAGCACACGGCACTACCAAGGGCGATCTGACCGCGGAACGGCATGCGACGCAGTAGACGTCCCGCACGTTGATAACTCTCTAAAGCGTCTGCGTACAGATGCATGTGGAACAAAATCTCTGCTTTCCCCAGCCAAGCATGCCCAAGGTGGGATGGCATGTGCAAGCTGCCAAACAGTCGTGCAGACTGCTCGAATTTCCTGATTGCGTCCATGCCTTGACCCAGCATCCCCAAGGTGCGTCCCAATCTGTAGGCCGCCGTGCCGAGAGCCGTGGGATCAGCGATATGCTCCGCCATGCAGGCATACCGCTCGAAGGCGGTAAGTGCCCTCTCATAACGACCCAGTTGAAAGTGAAGTTGCCCCACCAGGTGGTGGACTTCGGCCAGGGCATGTGTATCCGGGCCCCGACGCCCGATGGACAGAGCGCGAGCCAAGGCCAGCCCGGCCCCCTTGAAGTCATCTTCTGCCAGAAGAGCGCGGCCAATCTCCGCCAAGCGATCAAACTTATATTCCTCACGGGCCATACATGGCACCCAGGTGCCAGATGAGATGTCCAGCTGGTGCGCCAGGCGGATGAGCACCTCAGGCTCGGGGCTGCGCAGTCCGCGTTCCACGAGGGACAGGTAGCGACGCGGCACGCCGGCAAGGCTGGCCGTCGACGTTTGCGTCAGACGCTTGTTCACTCGTCCCTGTCGCAAGATCTCGCCGATGCCCAGGCGCGGAGCCCCGTTTTTTATAACCTTCGTCTGCTGGTTTACGGCCTCAAGACATCTCTCCATCACACCCGCGTCCTCAGCGGGAACTCTTGCAGGATCCGCAGCGCTTCACTCATACGATAGCCATGTTCGTCGGCCACGGCTTTCGAGACCAACTCATTGGGCGGAGCGTCCCCTAATACACGAGCCAGGATACGCATGGCCGCAATATCCTGATCGTCCTTTACACCGGGAATGGCCTTATACTCCCGCAAGACCCGCCGCGCCGATTCCGCGTCACCCATGCGCACGTAGCACAAAGCAGATTCGGCCAACATCGCCGCAACCAGCCTTGTCGGCAACATCGCTCGCGACACGAGGGCCGCATTGACCTCTTGCACTGCTTCCTTGTAGCGACCCAATTGACGCAGCGTCATCGCCAAGTTGCTGCTGGCCTTGGCACGCACCAGCGTATCCAGGCGATCGTCGCCGATGATCCTGTAAAGGCGAAGAACGGCGGCGTCAGGCCCTTCTACAGCCACGGTCGTAATGGCCGCACCCAGCAGCGCATCACCGTGAAACGGCTTGCCGCGCAGCAGATATGCAGCTCTCCGATAAGCTTCGTGGCTCTTATGGTACATGCCGCGTCCGATGAGCACGTTTGCCTTTGCAAGCAGCGTTCGGCCCATCTCTGACCATAGGCGCAGACTCCTGAACTGGCCCGCAGCATCGTCAAACTTCGCCAAAGCGTCGAGTTCCCTGCCAGACTTGGACATGCATTGCGCTAGATTGTAATCTGTTACGGCCTTCAGACGCCTGTCCGATGAATGGCCGACAGCTCGTGCCAGCCGACGAAACCACCGCAGTGCCAGCCCATAGTGCTCCTGGGCGTAGCGGACCCGCCCGAGAAGCAGATAAATCTCGCTGTTGTACCGGCCATCGCCATCGGCGCGACCTAAGAAATAAGCTCGGCTCAGGGCGTGTCGAGCGGCCACGTAATCTCCTGCACCGTAAAGGGCACCGCCCAGACTCACCAGGCGGTGACACCGGCGCTCCTCGTTAATGAAGGGCTCCAGCCAGACGTCCACCGGGATCGAGAGTGCCCGCGTGAAGCGCACCAACATCTCGGGGTTGGGAGCTCGCTGCCCTGTCTCCACCATGGACAGGTATGACCGGGTCACTCCGCCGCGGCTGGCTGCCTCGGTGATCGAGAGTCCCAGTTTCAGGCGCTGCTCCCTGAGGACTGTCCCAATGTTCACGGCGCAACCTCGTCACATTCTTGTGGGTACAGCATATACCCAAGCACGGTGCCCTGTCGCACACTACATCGGAGACATCGGAAGTTGACCTCGCAAAGCGTGCTGTCGCGGTCGAAAGCGAGACGGCGACGGTATACACCCCGGTTGGTTTCCGGGCAACGTCCATGCCTGCCCGTCGTCCCGCCAGCCGCAGTCGGCATATCCTCCAGGAGGCAACCATGACATCACGCGACACTAGGTTCAGCGGAGCACAGCTCGACACCCTGACCGTCGCCCTGCAACCTGTCATGGATCTGCGGACTGGTCGGATTCACGGCTTCGAATCTCTGCTGCGGGGCCCTCAAGGATGCGATGTGCATCCTCGCGAGCTCTTGCGTGTGGCCAGGAGGGAGCACTGGCTCGAGGACCTCGAAGAGCGCGCGCAGGGACTCGCGCTTCTCGCGGCGGAGCGATTCCTGCAAGGAAACGAGATCCTCTTCCTCAACGTGGATAGCTACGTTCCGTCGGTCGAACGGCGATATCCCCACCTCGTCCTCGAAGTCAACGAAAACAGCAATCACAGCCGCGAGCTGCTCGAGCAGTTGCGCGGTAACCGCGCCACGCTCTACCTCGACAACTACGGAGAATCGCACGGCAACATCGAAAGCATCCTGAACATGCGTCCGCGCGGGTTGAAGGTGAGCCCAGCGCTCGTGCACGGGATCGCAGAGGACAAGCGCCGCTTTGCCATTGCCCGCACGCTCGTTCTGCTCTCGCAAGATCTCGGCATGGAGCTGATCGCGAAGGGCATCGAAAGCGGAGAGGACCTCTGCGCGGCCCGACGTGCGGGCTTCCTGCTCGGGCAGGGCCACTACCTCGGCAGGCCCACCCTCGTGCCGAACAGGGCAAGAATGGCGGCGACCGCTACACTCCTGCGCGGTGCCGTGATCGATACGGTCATGTCCGTACGCAGCCACTGTGTCGTCACGCCATCCACCGTCGGCGACACGCTCTGAGACGCGCCAGGACAAGAAGAGACTGCCGGCAGCGGGCTCCCCGCCGCCGGCAGTCTGGCGTCTCTAAGGCTCACGGCCTGAGGCGCGCAAGCGGCGCGCGCCACAGCTCCACGCTGTTCTGCGCGCTGAAGTAAAGGAAGCTGCCCTCAACAGCCGCCTGTTCCGCACCCCAGAAGACGGGCGTGGCGCTCAAGGTGCGAGGGTTCACGAGATAGACTTGACCGGGTCCCGTGACGAGATACAGACGTCCCCCGCCGTAGTACATGTGCGTCAAAGAGCCCCAGGCGCCCGGACCGCTGCGCGGACTGAAGGTATGCACGGCGATGGCCCTTGTCGCCGGGTCGAGACGGAACACCGACATCCGGTTCGCCCCGAATACGCCCCAGGGCGTCGAGACGAGGGCTCCCCACACCGGCTCTCCCGCGATCGGCGTCAGATTGGCAACCAGGGTCTGGGTCGCGGGGTTCCACAGGAATACGTGTCCACTCGCCTCTACCGGTGCGACGCCAGTACCTCCGAGAGCCGTCGTAGCACCGACAAGGAGGCCGTCTTGAGCATACGCGAGCGATGTGATCGCCTCGTTCGGCACGGGAGATGGAAACACCTGAAGCTGCCCTGTTGCGGGGTCATAGTAGCCAAGGTCGCCGGGTAGGTAGCCGTCGGTCGGGATGGTTCCCGCGTAGACTCCCTGCGGACCTGCGACCAGGGCGAACAACCTCGTCTCCTGCGGATCGCCAGGCAGCTGAATGTGCCCAATGAGTGCCGGATTGCCGGCGGCGAGGTTCCAAGGCTGAGATTCCTTATAGGCGTAGAGTGCCGCGCCAGGATAGCCGCCGATGTAGAGCGTCCCCTGATAGGCTGCAAAGCTGTCTGCCTGCGGCTGGAACGGATAACTCGCGAAGGCGCTCCCGACGATGTGCGTCACCTCGCCGCCGATGTAGGGGGACGCCCAGATGGTGCCGTTCGGATCCGCATACAGGGCCGTGATTATGCCCGGGGTACCGGGGAGGTTCGCCTCGGTCAGGCTGAACTGCCATGTCGTCGGCCCAGGCAGGACCGTCACGATCGAACCCGTATCGAGGACGCCCACAAGCTCCCCGCCGATGGTGCCGGACGCGACAACGGACGTCTGTGACAGGAACGAGAGCGCAGCCGGATAGTTTACGAATGTCGGAGGCTGACTTGCGCTGTCGTTCCAGCCCTGCGCGATCCTGCCGTCAGGCAGGAACGTGTACATCTGCCCGGCGATCGAGACGGAAGTCTGATCTGCGGAGCTCAGGTGAGGGTAGCCCTCCTGCTGCTGCCCGTTCTCGTACACGTCAAGGGCACGCGACTCCCAGAGGACCTCTACCGTCGTCGGGCTATCCACCTGGATGCGCACGATGCCGGACGTGTGCGTGCGCATGTCCTGAAACACGGTTGCCTGACCGCTTAAGGGATCGAACTGCACGACTTCGGCATAGGGCGTGAGTCCCGCGTAGACGGTGCCGTTGTAGGCAGCGATGGCATGCACCTGGCTCTCCCCGGACTGGCCGAGAAGGCCGTAGTCCACGAGGTGCCCGGTGGCAGGGTCGTAGGCGTACACCGACTGCGCCCCGATCCAGATCAGCCCCGTGCCAGGATCGACGGCCAGGGACCAGATTGCGTTCGCATGCATCGTCGCTACAACCTTGGCCGACTTTGCACCCGGACGCCAAGCGTAGAGGTAGCCAAGGCCCGTGTCGGAATTGGCGGTCACGCCTGTGTAGATAGTGCCATCCGTCCCTCTGGCGACCGCCCAGGCATTGTAGCCGTGGCCAAGGCGCACGCACGCGATCTCCTGCCCGCTGACGGCAAACTCGCACAGCGTCGGCGGCATCCCGTTCGACACCTCGTAGACGTGGTTGGGCCCGACCAGCGCTGCCGGCGTATGCGTCACCTCAACAGGATCGCCGACAAAGTGCATGGCGAATTTCGTCGTCGGCAGGTAGGTCGAGGCTGCGGCAGG
>JAJYNV010000338.1 GCA_021786135.1 Bacillota bacterium | reverse complement strand
TAGATGTCTGTCCCGACCACGCCGGGCAAGGGCGGTTCGAGAGAAAGCGGCGGGTAGTCGTTCGGGTACGCGAGCACCTCGTATTGCTCCGGCACCTTGCCTGAGCCGGGGCAGAAGGGACACTCCCCCTGACCGAGCGCCGGCCTCGCCTGCCGGCCCTCCGCGACCATCGTCCAGTCCATGAGGAGGGGGTTGTAGCGCAGCTCGGGCATGATCGCGCTCCTTCAATCCACAGGGTTTCACGACCGCTTCACGATCCGTCCGGCTGCGCGAGGGGGGCCCGGCGCTAGAGGGATCGGTATTCCTTGCTTGTTCCCGTAAGGCGCTCGTTACCCTGCTCCGTGATCACCAGAGTGTCTTCGAGGCGTACGCCGCCGAGACCGGGAATGTAGATGCCCGGTTCCACCGTGATGGTCATACCTGGTTCGAGCACAGGATCCGGACGGCCCGAGCCGGGCTTGGCAGCGAAGGGGTCCTCGTGGATGTCAAGGCCGACGCCGTGCCCGACACCGTACGCGAAGCACCACTCGCGGTAGGAAGACTCCTCGATGACGGCGCGACTCGCCGTGTCCACCGCACTCGCGGGCACACCCGGCCGAGCGGCCGCGATCCCTGCGGCCTGCGAGCGCAGCACGAGCTCATAGATCTCACGCAGCTTCCCATCCACCTTGCCGACGCCCACGGTGACCGTCTCGTCCGAGAGATAGCCGTCCAGGGCTCCGCCGAAGTCGATCGTCAGCAGCTCGCCACTCCCGACCGTCCTGTCTGTCGGCTGCGCGTGCGGCAAGGATCCCCGCGGCCCCGCGGCGACGATGAAGGAGAAGCCTGGCGCGTCAAGCCCGCATTCCTGCATCACATGCGAGAGACCGCGCGCGAGCCTGCGCTCGCTCATGCCCGCCGCGAACTGCCCGAGCACCTCTTGCAGCGCCTTCCCCGCCAAAGTCGCCACTTCGCGCATCTTCGCGATCTCCTGGGGGTCCTTGACGATGCGCAGCTTCTCGACGAGCCCGTCGGCCGCCACGAACGTGCCTTCCGGCAGACGGGCCTTCCACTCCTCAAGCATGCGAACGGGCACCTTGCCCGCTTCGAATCCGATCGGCCCGCTCGCCGCCCGGCAGACCTCGGCCAACGTGTCGCCATAGCGGATGGCGTGCTGCAGGACCTTGCACCCCTGCACCTCGGCTCCCGCCTGCTCCACATAGCGTGAATCGGTCAGGAAGGTGGCGCCGTCCCGGTCGACGACGAGATAGCCCGAAGTTCCGGTGAAGCCGGTGAGATAGCGCAGATTCGTGTGGCTCAGATCCTCGGGCGCCGCAAATACCAGGGCACCAAGGCCGCGCTCCGCCATCAGCGAGCGCAGCCGCTCAAGACGGGCTTGCATGAGAAACCTCCTGTGAGGTCTGCGCGGCGCCCCAAGGGGCGCCGCGCAGACGGATTTCTTCGTTCGGACTACTTGGCCACCCACACGTACTGCAGCTGCATGGCCTTGATCGGGTGCAGGTAGAGGTTCAGGTCGCTCGGTCCAACCTTCGAGTAGATGAGCGCGTCCTGCAGGCTGAAGTACTCGAAGAGCCAGGGGGCATCCTTTTCGACGATCGACTGCGCCTCGTCGTAGAGCTTCATGCGCCGCGCGTTCTGGCTGGGCGGCAGCGTGTTGGCCTCGTTGACCAGCTGGTCGACCTGGGGGTTGTTGTAGTTCGCCTCGTTTGAGCTGGCGTAGACCGTGTGGGCAGGATCGTTCGCGGGTCCCGTGCCCGTGAGCAGGTTCGAGAAGAAGTCGGAGGGGTCGGGGTAGTCCTGCATCCAGCCGGCGTCACCGGCATCGTAGGAGGTCTGCGGACCGCCTGAGGCCGGCGGCGATGCCTGCGTCCAGTAGATCGATGTCGAGACCGGCTGGATCTGGATGTTAACGCCGATCTGCTTCCAGTCCTGCTGGATGACGGCGGCCATCGCCTGGTCCTGGGTGTCCGCCGGAATGTAGAACTTGAAGCTCAGTCCGTTCGAGTAGCCTGCCTTGGCCAACAGCTGCTTCGCCTTGGCCACGTTGTACGGATAGGGCTCCTTGGAGTTCACCCAGCCCGGCATGCCAGGGGGCAGCACGCCGTCGTTGGGCAGCAGGCCGCGGCCACCCACCGCCACCTTGATCAGTTCGGGCTTGTTGAGGGCGTAGTTCAGGGCCTGACGCAGGTAGACGTTGTTGAACGGCGGCTTCGAGGTGTCGAAGTAGCCGTAGAGCACCCAGTTCATCGGCGCGGTGTGGTAGTCCTGACGCGTCGCGGGATTGGCCATGGCCTCCTGGTAGAGGCTGGTGTCAGGGACTTCGATCAGATCGATCTGACCGCGCTGGAACATCTCGAACGCCGTCTGGTCGTTGACGTCGACAAGGAAGACGACCTTGGCCAAATAGGGCTTCTGGGCCCAGTCGTGCGGATTCGGCACCAGCACGAGTTTCTGGTTGTGGGTCCAGGCCTGGAGCTCGAACGGGCCGGAACCGATCGCGTGGTCCTCGTAGGCGTTGTTCTTGTCCTCAGGGCCGTACCGGCGCACGACCGCCGGGTCCTGGATGCCACCGACCATCAGGGCCAGATCGTTCAAAAAATAGGCCTCGGGATGCACGAGCGTGATGCTGAGCGAGTGCGGGCCCAGGACCTTGATGCCAGAAATCGGCATCGGATTCGAGCTCCAGCTGGTGTAGGCGGCGCTCGTCTTCGCCTCTTGCTGCAACTGGCTGTAGCCCACGATGTCGCTGTAGGCGAAGCCGGCGTAGGGCGAGTTCGCGCCCGGCTGGCAGACCCGGTCGAGGCTGAACGCCACGTCCTGGGCCGTCACCGGGTCGCCGTTCGAGAACTGCGCGGAGCGCAGGTAGAAGGTGTAGGTCAGGTTGTTGGGGCTAAGTGTCCAATGGGTGGCGAGTCCCGGGCCGATCTGGTCGGAGTCTTTCTTATACTCGACCACCGTGTCGTAGATCTGCTGCATCGCCGCGAGGGACTGCGCATCGTCCCACTGCGCCGGGTCCAGTGTCGCGAAGTCGTTGACGTAGGCGACGGTGAGCGTGCCGCCGTAGGTCGGCTTCGTGCTGAACGCACCACCGCTGGCCGATGCCGCAGGCGCGCCGCCGCCGAACCCGACGAGACCGAGCGATGCGGTCAGGAGTCCGGCAAGGGCGACAAACAGGGTCTTGGCTCTCACAAGCATTCCTCCCAAAAGAACGTGATGAGTCCGACCTGGCTCTATCGAGCCGACACACCCCTCCCTTCTCGCTGCCGACGGGTCACGAGTAGGAAATGCGGGGGTCGATCACCGCGTAGAAGACGTCGACGATCAGGTTCATCATGACGATCGCGAACGAGGCGAACAGCACCACCCCGAGCAGCGTTGGCACGTCCACCACGGGAATGGCACGGAAGGTCATGGCACCGATGCCCGGCCAGTCGAAGATGGACTCGGTGACGAGCAGGCCGCCGAGGAGACCGCCGAAGTCGAGGCCGAAGAAGGTAACCATGGGTATGAGGGCGTTGCGGAAGACGTGGCGCATCGTCACGCGGTTGGCCGAGAGCCCCTTCGCCCAGGCTGTGCGGACGTAGTCCGCGTCGCCGATGTCGAGCATGGCCGAGCGCAGGAGGCGCGTGTAGTACGCGGCCCCGGTTATGGCGTACGAAAGCGCCGGCAGGATGACATAGCCGATGTGGGGAAACGCGGCAAACCCGCCGAGGGGAAACCACGCCAGGCGGAAGGCGAAGATGTAGAGGAGCAGGGAGCCCACGGCAAAGGTCGGCAGGGATACGCCGACGAGCGAGAGGGCGATCACCATCGAGTCGAGCAGTGTCCCTGCATGCCGGGCTGTCCAGATGCCGAGCGGGATGCCGATCAGCAGTTCGAAGATCACCGCCACCAGTGCCAGGTAGAAGGTCTTGGGAATGGCGGTGGCGAGCATCGCGGAAACCGGCAGGTGCAGCTGATAGGAGTAGCCGAGATTCAGCTGCGCGAGCTGGTGGATGTACAGGAGGAACTGGTACCACGTCGGCTTGTCGAGGCCGTAGTTCTGGGCGATCTCCTTCAGGGTGACGGCGCTTGCATGGGTGCCCGCGATCACCTTCGCATAGTTGATCGGCAGCATGTGCATGACGAAGAAGTTGATCAGGACGATGCCGAAGAGCGTGACGACAACCCAGCCGAGACGCCGGACGATGTAGTTAACCACGGTGGCCACCTCTTGCGCCGCGCGGATTCGCGGTTGCGTTGAAGGCCTCGGCGAGCAGGTTGAAGCCGATGGTGGTCACCGAGATCGCGAGAATAGGGAAGATCACCAGGGTCGGTGCGACGTAGAGATACGAGAGGCCGCCCGAGACCATCTTGCCCCAGCTCGGGATGGGGTCGGGAACACCGATGCCCAGGAAACTCAAGGTGCTCTCGTAAATGATGTTGCCGGAGATCGACATGCTGACGAGCACCACGACGGGCGTGACGATGTTCGGCATGATGTGTCTGAGGATGATCCTGGTTCGGCTCGCCCCGCCGGCCATGGCCGCGTCGACGTAGGTCTCCTTGCGCACCGACAGCACCTGGCCACGCGCGAAGCGTGCGATCGACGGCCAGCCGAGGAGTCCCATCGTCATGTAGATCACCTCGACGCTGGGCCCGATCAGGCTGATGAGCAGGATGAGGAAGAAGAGCGCGGGAAAGCCCATCATGATGTCGGTGAAGCGCATCAGCACCATGTCGACCCAACCGCCGAAGTAGCCCGATACCAGCCCGATGACCAGGCCGACGACGCCAGAGATCACGCTCGCGAAGATGCCCACCTGCAGCGAGATGCGGGCCGACCAGACGAGCCGGCTGAAGACGTCACGGCCGAGCCAGTCTGTGCCGAGGAGGAAGCCCTTCGTCGACCAGCTGGGTGGCAGCGGGCCACCTGTCGCGGAGAGCCCAGTGTTCGCGTAGATCTGCCAGTACGGTCGCGTGGCGATCTCCGGCGCGAAGACGGCGACCGCAAGCACGAGCAGCACCAGGATGACGCCTGGCCAGAAGAAGGGATGCCGCGCGAGCTTGCGCCAGTACGAACGTCTGCCCGAAGACGCCTCCTGCGCAGTCTGGCCGGGAGTCGGGCCGACTTCGATCACGCTAGCCACGACTGCTCACCTCTCCTCTTCGAGGTGCCGGTGGAACCAGTCGAGAAGGCGCTCATGCGCATCCTCGATGGTGTGAAGACGCCCGATGCGCATGAACGAGTGCGATTCGCCAGGGTAGCGGACGAACTCAGCCTCCTGCAGGCGCCAGCGCAGACCGACGAACATGATCTCCGCCTCGATCAAGGGGCAGGTCATGTCCTCCTCGCCGTGCAGGATCAGGAGCGGCGTGCGGACCCGGTCGAGGTGCGAAGCCGGGGAGTGATCATGGTAGTACCCTGGGATGCGGTACGGCGGCCCGCCCATGTCGGTGGCGATCGACTCCCAGTGGTCGATGCCGTAAGCGGACGTGAACAGACTCGCGACCGTGGAGATCGTCACCGCCGCCTGCACGTCGTCCGGATAGTGCGTGATCATCCAGTTGGTCATGAAGCCGCCGTAGCTGATGCCGTAGACGCCGACGCGCGAACGGTCGGACCAGCCGAGTTCGTCGAGCCGCGCGATCAACCGAAGCCCGTCCTCGCCTTCCTGCGGCCCCCAGTCGGCGTGGACGAGATCGGCATATGCCTGTCCGTAGCCGGCGGAACCCCGATAGTTGAGGCTGGCGACCAGGTAGCCGTGGCTAGCCAGCATCTGCTCCGTAAAGTTGAAGTAGGGACCGAACGCTCCGTGCGGTCCGCCGTGGAACTGCACGATCGTCGCCAAAGGCCGGTCGCTGCCCGCGGGCGGTCGCCAGACGACCGCTTCGCTCGCCCCGCCTGCGTAAGGCAGGGAGATGCGCGTCGGCTCCGTGCAGAGACGGCGTTCGCGAAGCCACCCGTTGTGGTCCGTGAGGACCAGAGTCTCGCCCGAGGCGATATCGAGCACCGCCACCTCGGGCGGCCGGTCGGGCGCATGCAAGAGCAGGCCGGCCATTTGACGCCTGCTGTCCAGGCTCGGCCAACCCACGTGCTCCGCTACCCGAGTGGAACCCGAACCGTCGCAGGCGGACCGCTCCAGCACGCGGCAGCCTCGGTCGCTCGCCAGCCAGAGCACGGCGTCACCGTCCGCCGCATAGACGGGGGGCGAACCTTGGGCCAAGGGCGGCTCGTAGACTTCGGTAGCGCCTCGATCAAGCGCGTGGCTGAGACAGCGCGGCAGGGCGCTCCCATCCGCGGGAGCTTCCATGAGGTGGTAGTCCGAGGTGGTGCCGGTCCAGTTGGCGTGGTTGTGCAGGAACGCCACACGCCTGCCGTCGGGCGACCAGGTCGGATACATGGCGACGCCGTCCGAGGCGGTGAGTCGGGTCCAGCGATCCTGC
>JAJYNV010000372.1 GCA_021786135.1 Bacillota bacterium | reverse complement strand
ATCATCGTGGAGATCGTGGACTCCACAGAGTATATCCAACGTTTCCTGCCGACGCTTCTGGACCTGGTCGGCGACGGCATGGTGACCCGCGAGAGCGTCGAGGTGGTGCATTACTCCGGCGCGGCGAAAGAGTAGGCAGAGCCGTCTGATCCATCCGGCGCCGAAGGGCATGGCCGCCGCTAGCGTTCCTGCTGCAAGAAGAGCGGCTCCGCCGGGCTTGGCGGTTTGCGGCCGGGCGCCTCGAAGCGGTCGTGGACGCTGAGCACGACGAATCCGAGTGCGAAGATCGCGATCATCACGGAGAACAGCACCTGCGTGGGGGCGCGGTCATAGAGGATGCCTCCAACCAGTGGCCCGACAGCGCGCCCAGTGGAGGCGGCGCCACTGACGATGCCCTGGTAGAGTCCGCGCCTGCCCTGAGGCGCCATGCGGTCGGCCGCGCTCGGTATGCCTGGCCAGACGAGCATCTCGCCGAGGGTCGAGAGAGTCATGCCGCCGACAAAGGCTGCATAGCTCCCGGCGCGCACGAGGAACGCGAAGGACAGCATGAAGAGGATGTTGCCCAGGAGGATCTGCTGCTTCACCCTGGGCAGGCGGCGGGTGACCCAGCCGACGAGCGGCTGGCCGACCAGGATGATGATGCCGTTCAAGGTCCAGAGCAGGCTGTAGCGCGCGATCGAGAAGCCCAGCACCTGCATGTGCACGGCGATGGTCGTCTGCCACTGGACGTAGGCTGTCCAGTCGAGAAAGAGCCCGAGCGCGAGGAGCCACGGCGCGAGCTGCCAGAGACCCGCAGGCTGGCGGGGCGTGTGGGAGGCTTCCGTGTGCCGATCTCCGGCCAGGGCATGGCCAAAGGCTGGACTGCGCAGGCCGAAGGCGACCCAGATGCCGTAGAGCAAGAGAAGCAGGCCCGTCACCGTGAATGCGAGCCAGAAGTGCACCTGGGCCAGAAGCCCACCGATCATCGAACCGATCGCCACACCGACGTTCGAGGCCACGTAGATGGCGTTGAAAGCCGCACGTCGTCCTTCCGGCCACACCTGTGCGGCGTAGGCGTTGATCGAGGGATAGATGAGCCCCGTGCCGACGCCGAGCACGATCGTCATGGCGAGGTAGGGATAGATGCCGTGTGTCGCGGCCATGCCGAAGGCGGCGGCCGCGGCCGCCACAGCGCCGGTCAGGATCGCGGGGCGACCGCCCCAGCGGTCGAAGAGGGGACCGCCGAGTATGTTTCCGCCGAGGTTGGCCGCCGACTGGATCAGCAGTACGCCCCCTGCCCAGCTCATGGGCAGGCCAAGGCGGCTGTGCACGTAGAGCGTGACGAGCGGCCAAAGCATGGAGAATCCCGTGACCATGACGACGGTCGAGAGGACGAGGACCAGCAGAGCCCGCGGATAGGCAGCCCAAAGCCTCGACATGGAAGCATCGTACCGCACTCTTTGCCGGACGGCATGAGGCGGCGTTGACATCTCTTTGCCCGTCATCCCAGACTTAGAGCCATGACCTCGAGAACCTTGCGGTATTCCTGCCGTGCAGGGAAGGATGGCGGGTTCAAGATGGACGGCCTGCGTGTCGAAGGACTGGGCAAACAGTACGGCGATGTCGCCGCTGTGCGGGATCTCAGCTTCACGGTACCGTGCGGGGAGATCGTCGGCCTCCTGGGCCCGAACGGGGCGGGCAAGACGACGACCCTCCACACCCTTGCCGGGCTCGTCCATCCGACCTCTGGACGAGCCTATCTCGACGGGATGCCGATCGAACAGCAGAAGGCACTCATCGGCTTCGTGCCCGAGCAGCCGGAGGTCTTTCCGCTGCTGACGGTCGAGGAACATCTCGGCTTCGTGGCTCGGGCGTACGATCTCCCGGACGGCTGGCAGGAAACCGGACAGGGTATCCTGCGCCGCCTCCACCTGGAGGACGTGGCGGACCGTGTGGGCGGGGCGCTGTCGAAGGGCATGAAGCAGAAACTCCTCATCGCCTGCGCACTCCTGCACCAGCCGAAACTCATGCTGGTGGACGAGCCGATGGTGGGTCTCGACCCAGCCGGCCAGAGAGAGCTCGTAGAGGCCCTGCGGGAGATCAGGAGCGGTGGCGCCGCCATCCTCCTTTCCACCCACATGCTCCAGAGCGCCGAGGAGATCTGCGACCGGTTCCTCATCCTGCAGCGCGGCCGCCTGATCGCGCAAGGCACGCTCGAAGAGATCACGGCGCAGTCCGCCAGTCTGCAGGAGGCCTTTCTCGGCCTCACCGAAGGCGCATGAGGGGATACCGCGCCCTGCTCTATCTCGAGTGGCGGACCCTGCGCGCGCAACTGCGCCAACTCGCGCGGTCGCGCGGCCGTCTCGCCGTCTACGTTCTCGTCGCCGCCTATCTTGTCTTCATCCTGAGCGAGGGCCGTCAGGGCATGCCGCACTTCAGCCATGCCGCGTCGATCTACGGCCTGGGCCTCTGGCTCGTCTTCCTCGGCGTCGGCGCCATAGGCGGCCGACGGCGCCTCCTGGCCCGACCTGCGGACCTCGCGCTCGTAGTGCCGAGCGCCATCGCCCCCGATCGCATCGTGGTCTGGGCGCTCGTTCGTCAGGCCGTCTCGCAGCTCCGCCTGCTTGTCATCGTGGCCGTATTCTGGGTGCCGCAGATGGCTCAGTCGGGCGGCGTCGACTGGGGTAGCCTGCTCTACGCGGTCGCCCTCACGCTGGTCGCCGCCATGGCGGTGCGTCACATCCTGCTCGGCCTGGGCCGCTGGGGCAGGCCCCTGCGCTATCTCATGCTGCTCGCCCTTGCAGGCCTCCTGCTCTTCGCCGGGTCCGCGCTGCTGCGCGGCGGCGTGGCCGACTTGGCGGCGGCGATCTCGCACCTTTGGCCGGTCGCCCTGGCTGTGGCTGCCTTGCACGGATACCCCTTGGGGCTAGCCCTGCTGGGCATTGCGGCCATATTGCTGCTGCTCGCCATGGTGGCACTCGCACCGAGGATCGTTCGCTTGGGCGTCGACTGGAGTGCCTTGCCCGTGCTGGCCGGGCGGCGCGGCCTCGTTGCGCGCCCTGCGGGCGCCCCTTCGGGTCAGGTGGGGAGCAGAGCGCGCCGACGCCGCTACCGTCGGCACGACTGGCCAGGCCGCGGGGACTACGCGCTCTTCGGCGTGGAGCTCGCCCGGCTCTACCGCACGCTCTGGCCCACCACGGCGCTCTTGATCGCGGCGGCGTGGCTCGCGGCGGGCGTCGCGGGCACGTTCGCCAGACCGCGGGGTGTGCCGTGGGAGGTGGTGCCGGGGTTCGTCGCGTACATCATGCTGCTGACCGGTGCGGCCGTCGCCTCGATGAACTTCAGCCAGATCCTCGCTACGCCACTCTGGGCACAGACGCCGGGCCCTATCGGGAAGAAGCTCCTCGCGTGGTTTCTGCCTGGCGCCTGCGTGACGGGACTCGGCTGGGCCGGCGTGGCTGGCGGTTGGCTCATCGGCATGGGTGAGACGGCGATCGCCCTCTGGAGCCTGCCGCTCGCGCTCGCTCTGATGTGCCTCGTCCGGGCCGTCGGGCTGCTCGGCTGGGCCATGCTGCCGAACGCGCTGGATCAGCGCGGCATCGCAGTCTGGCTGCGCTTTCTCGTCACGATCCTGGCGACCGCGATCGCCGCGGGCTTCTTCGCGGGCGCCTTCGCCCTCGCCGGCTTTGCAGCCGGTGCGGTAGCGGGGAGTCTCTCCGCCCTGGCGGAGGCCTATCTATGCCTCCAGCTGAGCGAGCTGCGGATCCGTGCCATGGATTTCGTGCGTCCGAGCGAGGGCAGGGCCTGACCGCAGAGCCAGGCTGCGGTACGCTAGGGGCAGCAGCGAACGGAAAAGAGGAGAACCCTATGGACGACGTCGCGAAGACGTTGCGGCCGGAGACACTGGACCAGATTGTGCGGATGCCTGTACTGACGCCGGACGAGATCGATGTACTGCAGAAGGCCGTGGCCTCCGTGACGACCGCCAAGGTCAACCTGGTGCCTTCCGTGATGCGTCTCGGGGCCGAGGAGGAAATCTACCTCCTGGGCGCCAGCCTCGAGGCGAGCCAGGTGACGATCCGCATCGATGTGCCGGCGTTCGCGGTCGTGCGGTCATTCGACGTCGCTGGCGGACTCAGGCTGGTCGAAGGCGCGCTGCGCGATCTGCCCTATGGGGACATCCTGGGCGGTGACCGCCCGTTTGTCGTCTCGGTGCGCCTGGCGCCGACCCTGCTGCCGCTGCGCGCACGCTGGCTCGAGGCTGCCCGGAGCCTCGTCGAGAATCTGCCCAGGGAGTCCGGTCGCTGACAGGCAGTTAGGGGGGGTTGACCGTGCGCATTCTCGTGGTGGAGGACGACCGCGACCTCGCGCGCTATCTCGAACTGGCCCTGACACACGAGGGCTACGCGGTGAGCGTCGCCTACGACGGCGAGGAGGGCCTTCGGCTCGCCTCTTCCGATCAGGATCTCGTGCTGCTCGACGTGATGCTGCCTGGCCTGGGCGGCATGCAGGTGCTGCAGGCGGTACGCCGCCGCTCCGGCGTGCCGGTCATTCTCCTGACAGCCCGCGACCACACCGAGGACAAGGTGCAGGGGCTGGATCTCGGCGCCGACGACTACCTGACAAAACCCTTCAAGCTGGAGGAGCTCCTGGCCCGCATCCGCTCGGTGGTGCGACGCCAGCAGGGACCGGTGCAGGATGTGCTCGAGATCGCGGACCTGCGCCTCGACCGGCTCGAGCGCAGCGTGCAGCGGGGGGGACATCCGATCGACCTGACCAAGCGCGAGTTCGCCCTGCTCGAGTACCTGATGCGCCACCAGAGCCACCCGCAGTCGCGGGAAGCCATCCTCGAGCATGTCTGGGGCTACGACTTCTACGGCACCACCAACGTCGTGGACGTCTACATCTACCAGCTGCGCAGCAAGATCGACGAGCCCTTCGAGCGACCGCTCCTGCATACCGTGCGCGGCGTCGGCTACGTGTTGCGCGAGGACGTCCCTGGTGCGTAGCCTCAGCACCCGTCTGACCGTCTTCATCTCGGTCGCCATGGCCGTGGTGCTCTTCGCGCTCGGCGCAGCAATCTTCACCCTCCTGCGCGACGAGGTGGTGCAGGACGCGATGCGCACGGCCCAGAGCGTCGCCCAGGCGACGCGCCAGAACTTCCTCGCCCACGGCGGCGACCTCGACGTCCTGCAGGCCGACAGCAAGGCCTACCTTTTCGGTGCCAGGCCGGACGAGACCGCCGTACAGATCGTCAGCCCGTTCGGCACGGTCGTCGCCGCGTCGCAGAGGCCCTATCTGCCGGTGCCGGTGCGGATCACGCAGTCCGTGCAGCAAATGATCACCTGGAAGGGCGAACCCGCGAGCTACGTCAGCCTGCCCATCACGTACCACGGCCTGCCGCTGGCGGCGGTGGAGGTATCGGTCAGCCTGGCGGCGAGCTTCGGGGAACTTTTGCTCCTGCGCGCGCTCCTGATCGAGGGCGGCGTTGCTGGCCTCGCCCTCGTGGCGCTCGTCGGCTACCTCTTTGCGCGGCGGGCTCTGCGTCCGGTCGGGCGGCTCACGAATCTCGCGACGGAGATCTCCGACACCGACCTCTCGCGCCGGCTGGAAGGGGCAAGTCCGCAAGACGAGCTCGGGCGGCTGGCCCAGGCTTTCAACCGCATGCTGGACAGGCTCGAGGCGGCTTTCGCGCGCCAGACGCGCTTCGTCGCGGACGCCTCGCATGAACTGAGGACGCCGCTCGCGGTGATCTCCGGCTACGCCGAGCTGCTGCAGGGCTGGGCCGCCGCGGATCCGCAGGTGCGCGAGGAGGCGGTCTCCACCATCAGCCGCGAGGCCCAGCGCATGCAGCGCCTCGTGCAAGATCTTCTCTTCCTGGCGCGCGGCGCTCAGGGATTGCGGCTCGAGCCACGCCAACTGGATCTGGGCGAGCTCGTCGGCGAGACGGTATCCGAGGCGCAGGCGCTGCCCGGGGCGCCGCCCGTCGTCGACGAGACGCGGGAGGTCGTGCCGGTGCAGGCCGACTGGGACCTCCTGAAGCAGCTTATCTGGATCCTGGTGGACAACGCCATCAAGTACGGCGGCGAGGGCCAGACCGTGCATATCCTGGCGCGCAAGGATGGCCCGGCCGCCATCCTCGAGGTGCGGGACGAGGGGCCGGGCATGTCGGAGGAAACGCGCCTGCACGCCTTTGAGCGGTTCTATCGTGCGGATCCCGCGCGGGCCGCCGGCGGCGGTGCAGGTCTCGGGCTCGCCATCGCGCGCGAGATCGCGGAGGCGCACCGGGCGACGCTCGAGATCGCGTCAGCCGCGGGGCAGGGCACCACCGTGCGCTGCATCCTGCCGTCCGCGCCGGAGACCGAGCGCGGCGATCAGGCCGGCGGTGCGAAGAGCGGCGTCGAGAGGTAGCGCTCGGCCGTGTCGGGCAGGATGACGACGATGCGCCTGCCCTTCA
>JAJYNV010000403.1 GCA_021786135.1 Bacillota bacterium | reverse complement strand
ACCGCGAAGCCGGTCTTGCCACTCAGAAAGACAACTTGCGTCGGCACGAGGCCAGGCAGGCGCGCGACCTGCCAGCGGCGGCCGCCATCCGTCGTGCGTACGACGATGCCGGCGAAGAGCGAGGGGTCGTTGACCTGACCGCCAACGCCGCCAGAGATCCAGCCGTCCTGGGCGGAGACGAAGTCCGCATCCGTCAACGTGAGCCCCGGCAGCGTCGCGGCAGGCGCCTGGAGCTGCGCGGGAGGACCGCTGGCGAGATTCGCCGGCGATGTCTTGTCTGTGCTCTGGGACGCCTTTGAGCGCGTCGCATTGGTTGGCGCCTTGGCTTGCAGAGGCGACGTGGGATGCGCGGAAGTGGCTCCGCACCCGCCGAGCAGCAGGACGGCCGCCAAGAATCCAACAAGCACGCCAAGGCGCACGCTAACCCCTCCAACCCGCGGCGAGATCCGCCAGTCACGCGAAGAACACCGGTGGGTCGGGATTCGTGACTGGTTCCGAGCGGTCCTCCGCCGGCTCGGTGCCAGTTCGTGTTAGCCGCCTAACTTCCCGGATCGGGATCACTTAGGTTCCGCAACGCCTCGCGACCAGCGGCAGAACGAGCACGGTTGTGGAATCGGACGATCAGCGAACCGTCACGGGAAGGCTGTAATAGACCATCCGACCGTTCGTACTCCAGAGAGACAACGTGTACGACCAGTTCGGGCTCAAGGTGCGCCGGCCGACACCCTCAACGTTCAGCACTCGTGGCAGATCCACGGTATCGTCGAGGTGACCCGCCTTGGCTCGCACGGTACCGAGATTTGCGTCCGAATCGAACCTGGGTGCCCGTATGTCCAGTCGGACGAGAAACGACCCGGATGGAGACAGGCCAACACCGTGCAGGCGAAATGGTTCGCCGGGATCGAGTGAGTTTGGAGCGCCGCCGGCCGCTGATCCGGCTGGGAGCCTCGAACCCGGCCATACGGTGAGCTGATAGGGCTTGGCCAGGCGATACGTCGAGATGTCGCTTGAGGTTCCGTCTGCGAGGGTCAGGACAGCGTAGTAACCGTTATCTGCGACCGCCACTACGTACCAGACATGTCCTTCGGTAACGCTCCCGGGGACGGTGCCCGTCCAAGCGAAGTGACCGTCCTGAACAGCCATCTGTCCCCAAAGGGAGCCGTGACGAGCGATGCACGATGCGGCGCGGCGGCTTTCATCCCACCAAGACACATTCTTCAGATCGGTCATCAGGTAGAACCGGACCGTTCGCGCTGAAGCCCAGCCTCTGGGCGACGCTGACGAGATCCCCTGTGAATGGAGCGCGACACGTTCTCCCGGGTAGATCGGCTGCAGGCCGGTCAGGCGAAGGCTCCACCCTGGAATCCCTCCAACAGCCAGGGGATTGCGGTAGGGCAAGCAGGCGGGTGAACCCACCGGCCTGCTGGTGCCACTCGTGGTGCCACAACCGGTCAGCACCATCGATAAACAGACTGTCGCAAGGCATGCAAGCAGCCTCGTTACCAATGCCACCGCCATCCCTCCTTTGGCCTCATGAGCGCGGGTTGGTCAAAGCCCTCTGCTGACCTCTTCCGGCGCTTTAGTGCGGGAAAGGCCAGACCAGAACCTCAGTCCACGTCCGGCCGAAGTCGTTTGTGCGCATGAGCGCGGTCCCGCCGACGGGGTGGCCTTCGATCAGGGCGTAGCCCAGACGGTCCGTGAGTAGGTCCGCCGAGAGCACGGTCGTGACGTCAGGCTCGGCGAGCGACAGAGTCCGCCAGGATTGACCCCCGTCCGTTGTCGCCATCATCATCGCCCTGGCGCCCCAGTACCAGCCGTGCCCGTCTGGGCGGAACACGATGCCGCTCGCATAGCCACCCGCGAAAAAGTCCCCCGAGATCGACGACCACGTCTTACCGGCGTCGCGGGTCGCCATGAGCTCCTTCAGCTGCTGCCCCGCGCCGGGCTGCCCGGCGCAGACGAGGTAGCCATCGTCAGGCTCGGGGAAGTAGGCGAGGGCCGGACCGTACTTCATGTAGGGGCGCTTCGGACAGGTGGCGGAGCTCGCCACGACATGCCACGTCTTCCCGCCGTCCTGCGTGAGGGTGAGGAGTGCCGAGTCCGGCGGGGTGTCTTTGGGGACGAAGCCCCAGCCAAGCCCTCCGGGATCCAGATGCTGCGGTATCTCCGGCATCTTCCGCATGAGCTCCCAGGACTCGCCGCCGTCGACGCTCTGGTATAGGGAGACCGTACAATTCCTGCTGTCGCAGGACCCCGTCGCCACCCAGGCCCGCGGGTAGGGGCCCACGCCAACGGAAAGGACCGGATCCGGGGACGCGAAGGTCTCCGCGAACGTCTTGCCGCCGTCCGTGGTCACGGTGACGAAGCCTGAGGGAGCGCCCAGAGAGGTCCCGGCGACGAGGCCGGTCCTCTCGTCCCAGAAGGCGATCGTCTGGCCGAAGGCGAGATCGCTTGGTGCGCGGGCCGTGCCTATGGCGCCCAGTGTCATCACGGGCGTGCCGAGCGTCTGGGCGAGCGTGGACCAGAAGCTCCTCTTGATCGCCCACAAGGTGTGTCCTCGGACGTAGGCCTCTTCGCAGCCGGATCCGTCGACTGTCGCAGTCAGCGCGGTCTTGTCCCGGTACTTGAACGTCATGTGGTAGACGATGCCGAAATCGGCGGGACAGGTGCCGATGCCCTGCGGCGCAGGCTTCAGCGAGAGTAGAACCTCGGCCAGGCGCTCGACCGCTCGGGCGTTCCTCACGGTCCTCGTCCAGCTGGGCATGCCGTCCATGGGCGCCGTCTTGCGCACGACCAGCGTATCGGCCCTTACGGAAGTGACCTGACCGCCACATCCTTGGACCAGCAGCGCCGCTAGGCCCAAGAGCACCAATGCGATCTTGCGATCCATGGCACTCACCTCGTTTCAGAGGGTTGGCCGCTGCGCCCATCGCGCCTGACCCGCAGCCGCGCAAACGGACGCGCCCTGTCTCTCAGGCACGAGCCATCCGTGTCTACCCTCCCGTGTAGCGCACTGCCGTGATGGTTCAGAAGTACCCCAACAGTCCGGTGGAATCTGCATATCTGTGTCCGAGTGCCGAGGGACGACAGGGTAGAATTCCACTTCTGACCCGCCAACGGAACGAACTGCGTGACCGTGCTGGTCCGTAGTCTCAACGCTTCTGCGTCCAGACGGCGCCGCCGTCGCTTGTCGTCCATACGGTGTCGCCTGCCAGGAGGATGCCGTCGTCGACGTTCCGGAAGCTCACGCTTGCGAACCATGCGTCCTGGACGCCAGGGAGGTCCCTCAGGACCCAGGCGCGCCCTCCGTCATCCGTCTTCATGACGGCAAGGACGGCGACTTGGGCATGCCCGGAACCCGAAGGCTGCTTGACGTCGTTGACGACCATGTAGCCGGTGCGCGGTGTCGGAAACGCGATATTGAGATCTCCGTTGATGCTCGACGGGAGATCCACGCGCGTCGTCCACTCGCGTCCTGCGTCGTTCGTCGCGTAGACCTCGCCTGTACTGGTCACTGATCCCATCGTGACCGCAAGGAACTGCGACGGGGAGAGGAACGCCACCGACACGATGCCGCTCGGCGCGGCAGGAGCCGAAATGGAATGCCAACTGCCGCCGCCGTTGGCTGTTGCGGCACCGAAGAGTGCGCAGTTGCCGGGACAGGCTGCGCCAAGGTTCAAGAACGTACCCCGTGTGGGAGTGAAGAAGTGTACGGACGGCGCGATGGTCTGGCCCGCAGGCGGTCGGTACGACGTGGTCCACGTGCCTCCACCGTCACTCGTGTACGCAATGCGCGAGAAGGCTCCCGGTTGCGTGCCCAGAGGGACGGTGCCAACCCACCCGTCCTGCGGACTTGCAAAGTCGATGGATACTGCCTGTTCGTTGGCCAGGGAGGACAGGACCCGCCAGGTCGTGCCACCGTCTGTCGACCGCACGATCGCTGCGGGATCGGACTGATCTCCCGCCCCGTAAATAGCGCCAGGACCGAAGGAGACCAAACTCGTCGGAGCGACTGCCGGGAAGGCCTGGCGCCATGCCGTGCCGCCGGCATCCGAGATCTGCAGGGTGCTGTAGCCTGCCGCGGACGCTAGGACCCACATCCCACCCCCGGGGATGAAGCCCGTTGCGTGTATTGAACTGTCAGCCCAGTCCTTGGGCGAGGTGAACGTTTCGCCGCCGTCCGCCGAAAGAAAAAGTGTGCTCCCTGGGCCGGCACAGGCAGCGAGGTTAATCCCCTGCACCACGGCTACAAGAGAACCAGACGAAGCCAACTCCGGACCGAACTGGCAGCTGATCTTGACGGACGCAACCGGCGCCCATCCTGTTCCCCCGTCCGTCGTCCGATAGACTCCGGACAGGGCGCACCCGCCCATGGAGCAACCCGCCATGGAGAAGAGCGATGCGATGCCATTACCAGAGGACGTGAACGCGAGCTGGCCCGTGAATCCAGTTGCGGTCGTGAGCCCGACCATCCCCCATGTCGAGATGGGCAACGCACCCTTCACCGTCCAGGTCTTGCCGCCGTCGGTCGATTCGTTGATCTGAGCCGCAACGGCACCCGAAGAGGAAACCATCGTCTCCGCCCAGGCCTTCGCACCGTGGAAGGCCAGGGCGAGCACGGGCCCGGGAGCGTTCCAAAGGACTCCGAAGCCCGCGCTACTCCGCGCGAGGATCTCTCCAGAGCAGGAAGTCTTCGTGCAGGGTCCGCTCACGGCGATCCATGGGTGGCCATCTGGGGCCATTGCGATCGCTGAGATGGAACCCTGCACGGTTTCGGCCGCGGTCCAGTGGCTGCCTCCGTCGGTCGTTTGGTACAGGACGCTGGGGGCTGTCGCCGTGGACGGCGTGACCGCCTTGGCAACAGCGAGTCCCTTGGTGGGGCTTGCGAATGCGAGGTATGTGTAAGCCTCACCAGGCGTCTGCGTGAGCAGTCGCCACGTCCTTCCGCCGTCCAACGTGCCCATGACGAAACCCGTAGTCGTGCCCTTGTCAGCGCCGTAGGTACCGGCGACGAATCCGTCAGACTGCGTCTGGAAGTCCGCCGAAAGCAGGTTCATGTTTGGCAGGGTCTTCGATCCCGCCAGGGGATGCACAATAGCCGCACTTGCCCGGCGGACCCCCCGCGGGGGCGCTGGCTGGGTGACCTTCGCCGGTTGCGATGAGCAGCCGGCAGCAAGGAGCAGAGGGATCAGGAAGACCGACGCCTTGCGAGGAATCATTGCGCATCCCTCCCGGAAGCCTGTCAGACGGGACGCAGTCGTGGGTGCAGGAGCCCTGAACCGCACTTCAGATCGCAAGTTTCCGCATCTGCATCAGATGCATCTCCCTATGCACGCGTGGCTTTATGATTCGAACGGTCGCTTCAGGAGGTTGCCAGCTTTGCGGGCAAGGCCGTCGAGCTAGTTGGGGCTTCTCAGCGTGGTCGGCCAGGAGAGGTTGCTCCAGAGCCGACCGCGGTCAGTCGAAAGCAAGAGCCCTGCGGGCGTCAGCCACACGACGTGCTCCGGCCCGATGGCATCGAGGGCCACTGGCACTGAGAATGCTACTTCGCGCGGCAATCGGATCTGTTGCCAGCCGGCCCCAGCCCAGCGCACATACATTTGCTCCACTGTGTAGATGCCATCGGGCAAGGCAAGGTCGAGCAGCCATACATCGCCCGCAGGGTCGACGGCATAGGCCGTGAGACTACCTGCGTCAGCCAAGAGATGCGTGGGTAGCGTCAGCAGATGCCAGGTGCGCCCACCGTCGCCGGTCTGCCATACGCTGATGCCATACACCGCAATCCCCACCGAAGGCGAGGCAAACAAGACGTGCCCACCTGCGGCAAAGCTTCGGGGAAGGCGGCGCTTCGTAAGATGGTGTCCTCCGTCTGCAGTGGCCAGGAGCTGCGGCGGTCGAGCGGCATCCTGCGGTTGTACCAGCAGGAGACCCACGCCATGCGCAAAGAGCCAGCCACCGAGCGGGTAACCGGCATGAAGCGCGAGGGCATGCCACGTTTTGCCGCCGTCGGAGGTTGTCGCAAGTCCGCCGCCGCCAGACTCGAAGAGCCATCCGTGCCGGAAGTCGCTGAACGCGACGTCGCTCGGCGTCCCCGAGTGTCCTGGCAAAGGTATCTGCCGCCACACCCGTCCTCCGTTGCGTGAGATGAGCAGCTCAGGTTCAGGTTGCTGCTGCAATCCGGCTGCGCCCGAGGCACTGAAGAAGTCCACGGCAACATCAGGGGTCGGCGCGGGCCAGACCTGAACCCGGCCGCCGCCTGGCGGGAACAGCACGAGGGCCCCGCTGATCGGTCCCGCGAACAGCCCTCGTCCGCTGACATACGCGAGCGTGGCGCTGCCGGGGCTTGTCGGGCTCAGGGGGCGCAGGGTCCAACGCGTACCGCCATCACTGCTCACGGCAAGACCCTGCGACGTCATGACCGCCACATGGCCCTGTCCCCAGCCGGTGA
>JAJYNV010000188.1 GCA_021786135.1 Bacillota bacterium | reverse complement strand
CTGGGCGCGCTCCAACTCCGCCACCAGCCGCCCCTCGCTCGCGAGCGCGTCGCCGAGCCTCAGGATGGCGCGGTCTTCATCCACGACCCGCCAGTGCCGCGCAGCGTCCACCTCGACGACGAGCAGCCGGGCCGAGTGCGATCCGATGTCGAGAAAGCCGTAGCGCCCGCTTCTCACGACGACATCCCCGAGAAGCGGATCGATCCGCCGCACAGGCTCTCGAGGAGGTCCGCCTTGTCGGCGAGGCGCACGGCGAACGGCCGCGGGTCGAACCCGCGCACCGCGATGTCAAAGCCTGTCCCCTGCGCCTGCACCTGCACGATCGAGGCGGCCTGCGTGTGCTCGTAGTCGAGCACGTCGGCCACCCGCAGCAGCGCCGAGAGCCACCATAGCGCCTGCCTGCGCTCCTTGGCCCACTCCTTGGGCGCGGGCCTGGCACGCCTCCGATGGTTGCGCACGATGCCCGCCAGCAGGGCGCGGTCTTCGAACGGGTAATCGCGCATCTCCTGGTCGTTCTCGACGAGGTAGGCGCCATGGCGGTGGTGTCCCTTGGCGGCGACGAAGTAGCCGATGTCGTGCAGGTGGGCCGCATGCACCAGAATGCGTTCATACCTCCCGTCGAGCAGATGCAGCGGCGAGAAGGCCTCGAAGAGCTGTCTCGCAAGCACCGCGACATGGTCGCCGTGGCGCCGGTCGCTGCCATACTTCGCGCATGTGGCCGCGACGGCGGCATCGGCTGCGATGGCCGCTCCGTCACTCCTCATGAGGTTTCCCCTCCATCAAGACCCCGGAGTGCCTCGCGCACCAGCGCCAAGGCATCGGCCGCGACCAGCTCGGATTCCCGCGACGCATCGAGGGACCTGACGGATCGGCCATTGACGCGTTCACGGAATAACGCGTCGAGCTGCCGCTGGTAGCGGATCAGCATCGCCTGCGGGTCGCGTCGGAAGGTGGCGCCGAAGCCGGATTCCCTCGGCGTCAGGAAGCGGCGGCGCTCCAGCATGCGCCGAAGCCTCAGGCGTGCGTCGGCCTCGAGCACCAGCGTAAGGTCCGGTTCGGGCAGGCAGTCGAGCACGGCCCTTGCCCAGACCGGATCGATGCCGCGCGTCGCAGCGCGCAGCACGGGCGTCATGGTGAAGCGGTCGCAGAGCACCACGGTGCCAGCCTCAAGGGCTGGCTCGATCTCACGCTGCCAGAGATCCGCGAGGTCCGCGGCGTACAGGAGGAAGAGCGCACGCTCGGCGATGTCCGCCTGACGCTGGAGATCCCTGAGCGGCTCGCGCATTCCGGCCGAGCCTCTCAGGCGAACGCTCACCACTCGGCGGTCCTCGGCCGCGAGTCCCTCGCGCAAACGGCGCAGAACGCTCGTCCGGCCGACGCCATCTGGGCCCTCGATCACGATGAAGCGACCCCGGGCGCTCATCGCGGGCCCTCTTCCAGGAGGCGCTCTACCTCGGCCCGCACCAGCCTCTGTTGGGCGCGCATAGGCAATGTCGCGTCGATGACGATGTAGCGCTGCGCCTCGGTGATGGCCGCATAATGCGCCGCGACGCGGCTCTGAAAACGCAGGAAGCTGTCGTAGGGCTCGCTGCCGATGTCGAGGTCGAGCCCGGCCTCGTAGTAGGAGAAAGCTGGACGACCGCGCAGGATGCGCGCCGCCGCCACCTCGGGCGGCACGCGGAAGTAGAACGTCAGGTCGGCCGGTCGGGCGAAGCCGTAGAGGGTGCCGATCCAGTCCCGCGCCAGGCCGCGAGCGCCGTCACGCGCCAGAGCCGTGCCGAGGTAGCGGTCGCAGAGCACGTGGACGCCCAGCCGCAGGCGTGGCACGATCTCGCGTTCGTAGCGGTCGGCGAAGTCCGCCGCGTGGACGAGGGCGAAACCGTGCGGCGTGAGGTGCCGCTCGGCCTTGAGCCGGCGGATGAGCGGATGGACCGCGGGACTCGAATTCCAGTTGCTGCGATGCACGGGCAGGCCCTTGCGCCGGAGATGGCGCAAAAGAAGCTCGATCTGCGTGCTCTTGCCGGAACCGTCCAGTCCCTCGACCGCGATCAGGAGACCGCTCTCCGATCTGCGCCGACTCGCCACGTCGCCACCTCCGCCTGCGGTCTCCATCTAAGCCACGGGTTGCGCCTAGGAAGCCTTGCTCGTCTGACGCGACGCGGTCCTCACGTCGGGCACGAGGAGGAAGACCACCACGCCCAGGATCGAGATGAGCGCCACCGCAGAAAACATGCCTGTGAAGCGATGCCAGGCCATTGCCAGGGTGAGCAGCACGGGGCCGGCGGCGATGCCCACCGAACGGAACACCGCGACATTGGCCAGGGCCTCGCCGGTCTGCTCCTCATGATAGAGCCCAATCGCCAGTCTGTTGAGCGGTGCCCCCATCGTGAAGGTCGTGCCCACGCCAAAGGCCAGCATCGCAAGGATGAAGCGCGCGAGCGTCAGCCCCGGCAGGGCGAGCAGCACGCCGCCCAGCGCGGCGAAGAGCAAGCCCGCCTGCAGTACGCCGCGACCGCCCAGCCGGTCGGACATGGCACCGGCCACCGGCGCCAGGATAGCCGCCGACAGGGCGGCGGGCATGAGGGCGAAGCCGGAGCTGAGCACGCCGAGGCCGAGGCTCTGCTGCGCCAGCGTAGGCACGAAGAGTGCCGCCGACATGTCGACGCCGATCACGGCGGCCCCGGCAACCAGCGCGGCGCCAGAGATCCCGCGCATCGCGTGCGGGTCGAGGAACGGCGTCCCACCCGGCCTGCGCTCGCGGGCGATGAACAGGAGAAGCAGCAAGACCGCTCCCAGGATGCTCGCCACGCGCAGCGCGCCGGCATCTTCCAGCGACACGAGCGCCAAAGCCAGCATGAGCGCGAACGCGATGCCTGCGAAGAAGTCGGGCGCCGGACGGCTCGACGGCTCGGACTCCGGCAGCCGGATGCCCAGGAGCAGAACGACCGCTGCGATCGGGATGTTGATCAGGAAGATCCACGGCCAGCCGAAATACTGCGCAAGGGCGCCACCCAGGTTGGGACCCACGATGCTCGCCACTCCGAACACCGCGCCGAAAATGCCGAGCGCCATGCCGCGGCGCTCCGGCGGGAAGCGTCGCATCCCCTCCGCCTGCGCGTTCGGGTAGACGGCTCCTGCCCCGAGGCCCTGTACGGCGCGCGCCAGGAGGAAGATCCAGAAGGCGTGCGACAGGGCGGCGATGGTCGATGCCACCCCGAAGGCGACGACGCCGAAGAGGAACATCCGCCTGCGACCGTGCCGGTCCCCGGCCGCTCCGGCCAGCACGGTGGCGGCGACATAGGTGACGCTGTAGGTGGTGACGCTCCACGCCATCCACCCCAGGGTGACGTGGAAGCTCCGCGCGATGAGAGGGAACGCGGGTCCGAGGATGCCCATATCGAGAGCGCCGACGAAGACGCCCAGGAGGTATACGAACAGGACGCGAAAGTTCGGGCGCAGCATCTGTCCCTCCCCGTTTTCGGCTGTGACACGAAAGGTCTCAGCAGACTCCAGCTTCGCGCGAGTCCACAGCCTCTCCTGCGCGACACGTGCGCCGCGCAGGCTGGCCGAAGAACGACAAAGTATCGCAGCGAGGTCTTGAGGCGCGTCGTCTCGCCACCCGGCAAGCTGGCGCTCCGCACGCCAAGTGCCTGCAGATGCGAGTACCGGCCAGACCTTTGCACACTGCCGGCCCCCACATTCCCCACTTGGCGGAATGTGAAGCTTTGCGCCGGCAGCGCCATCATTGTAAACCATGACCATAGGCTCCGCCGCGGTCGCCGCGCACCGCCGCATATGCGATGTCGCGACCGCATATATGCTTGGCACCCGGAGCCGTCGGGCTCCGGGTGCCTTCGGTCATCCGTTCTCTCGCGGCACCAGGAGACGCAGCACATCCTTTTTGCCGTGGACGCCGACGAGAACCGCCTTGACGCGTCCATCCGCACTGATCAGCACGGCGGTGGGCAAATCCGTGACCTGGTAGGCGTCGGCTATTTCGCCATACCGGTCGAGATAAAGCGGGACCGGGTGTCCGAGGCGCGTCCAGAAGCGTCCGACATCACCCGGGAGCTCGGACGGTAGGAGGTCGATCGGCACCACCTCGACGCCTGAACGGCGCACGCTTGGGTCGCGCGTCAGGTAGCTGACGTAGGGTGGGCAGCGGCGACACCAGCTCGCGAAAAAGACGAGAAGATGCCTGTGGCCCTTGAGGCGCACCGTCTCCGTGCCACCGCCCAGGCGCTGCACCACGACCGGAGGTGCGGGGGTGCCGGGACGCAGAGCGGGTTCGGCCAGAACGAGGCGAAGCAGGATCGGCAGGTAGAGCATTTCCTATCCCTTCTTGCAGGGTCCGCGCGTCTGATCGAGAAGGAGCTATATGTTTCATCGCGCGTCCAAGTGCAAGTCTTCCCCCGCCTGCCGCGGCCTACAGCCTGCGGAGGCGATTTCATGCGCCAGGGAGGTAGACGGCCATCCGGCAGTTCCTCAAGATCCGCGACCTCGTGCGGCCGGAATACCGCTTTTACGCCATGGGCCTCACGGCCCTGATCTTGGCTGACCTCCTGCAGCTCATCACACCGCAGATCCTTCGCCTCTTCGTCAACACCGTCACCGGGCCAAATGCCACCGTGGCGAGCCTCCTGCCCTACGCCCTGGCCATGGTCGTAGCCGGTCTCCTCATCCTTGTCCTGCGCTTCTTCTGGCGCACGAACTGCTTCGGCGCCTCGCGCCGCATCGAATACCGCCTGAGGCGCAAGCTCTTCAGCCATCTGACCGGCCTCTCGGCGAACTTCTTCAACCACCACAAGGTCGGCGAGAATATGGCGCACGCGACGAACGACGTGCAGGCCGTGCGCATGTCGTTCGCCATGGGCGTCGTCGCGTCCGTGGACTCCTCGTTCCTCATCATCTCCACGATCGTGATCATGTTTGGCGCGATCTCGCCATCCCTCTCGCTCTTCGCGCTGCTGCCGCTGCCGCTCTCGGCCATCGTGGCGGGCAGCCTCGGCAAGGTTATCCACCGCCGTTTCATCAAGGTGCAGGCGGCCTTCGCCGACATGACAGACGACGTGCAGGAGAATTTCTCCGGCGTGCGCGTCGTCAAGGGGTTCGCGCAGGAAGAGCCGGAACTGCGCAAGTTCATCGCCCGCAGCCAAGCCTACGTGCGGCGCAACATGGAGCTTGTGCGCGTCTGGGGCCTCTTCGACCCCCTGGTGGATGCCATCGGCGGCATCTCGTTCGCCATAGCCACGGCCTACGGCGGCTACCTCGTCCTCATGGGGCGTCTCCAGCTCGGCGAGTATGTGGCTTTTCTCTACTACCTCGGCCTCCTGCGCGGGCCGATGGCCGGTGCCGGCTGGGTCATCAACGTCCTGCAGCGCGGAGCGGCCTCGATGGAGCGCCTGAATCGGCTGTTCTCCCTCACATCGGAAATCCGCGAGCGCAAGGACGCCATCGCGCTGTCCGCACCACGCGGCGCGCTTTCGGTGCGCAGTCTCACCTTCCGCTACGAGCAGGGGCTCCCGCCAGCGCTCGCCGACGTGAGTTTCGAACTTCAGAGCGGGCAGACGCTGGGCGTGATCGGACCGATCGGCAGCGGCAAGACCACGCTCGCAAACCTCCTCATGCGCCTCCATGAGGCACCTCCGGGAACGATCCTCCTCGACGGACACGACATCCAGAGCCTGCGCATCGAAGACCTGCGCGCCGCCTACGGCTATGCGCCGCAGGATGCCTTTCTCTTCTCCGAGACGATCGCGGACAACATCGCGTTCGCCCGGCCCGAGGTGAGCCGCGGTGAGATCGAACACGCAGCGCAGGAGGCCGCCGTGCACGACAACATCATCGAATTCCCGCAGGGCTACGACACCCTCGTCGGCGAACGCGGCGTCACCTTGTCCGGCGGCCAGAAACAGCGCGTGGCGATCGCGCGCGCGCTCGTGCAGGACCCGCCGGTCCTGCTGCTCGACGACAGCCTGTCGGCCGTCGACACCCAGACCGAGGCCGAGATCCTCGCCGCCCTGCGCCATGAGCGCAAGGGACGCACCAACATCATCATCGCCCACCGCATCTCAGCCATCTCGCACGCCGACCTGATCCTGTTCCTTGAGGACGGGCGGATCGTCGAGCGAGGCCGCCATCAGGAGCTCCTGCGCCTGGGCGGACGCTACAAGGAACTCTACGACCGTCAGCTTCTGGAGGAGCGCATTCTGCACCGCGCAGAGGAGGGAGCCTAGGTGTCCCAGCAGGACTTCCGCGAGGAGAACGCGATCGGCAAGGCCTACGACGGGCGCCTCGTGCGCCGCCTCCTGCGCTATACCAAGCCCTACTGGGCCGCCATCCTGGGCGCAGCCCTCCTGATCGGCTTCGTCACCTCCGCCGACCTTGCGCCGCCATACCTCTCGGCCATCGCGATCGACAACTACATAGGCGGCCTCTCGCTGCCGATGGCGGCGTTCAGT
>JAJYNV010000047.1 GCA_021786135.1 Bacillota bacterium | reverse complement strand
TCCAAAGCACTGGACTTCAGCACTGGGATAGTTGGTGCAGGCCGAATTTAGCGCGCTCTGCACAGAGCTTTGCGGATAGTACTTGCCTCCGGACTCTGTGAATTGTGTGTAGACACAGGGGTAATAGGGAAGCGCACCGGACGGATCAGTGGAGTGCCATATGGCGTTGGCCCACCCAGCCCAATAGTCAGCGGTGATGCTGGTATTAGCCTCTACGTCCAGGTATACGTAGATAAGACCTGAACTCTGCTTTACCAACTCGCCGCTCGCAAGGAAGTTGTTAATGTTCTTGATGGTAGTGCCGGCGTCAGTCTGGCCATAGCTATAGCCAGTACTGCCAGCAGTACTTTGCCGCGATGCCTGGGAAGCTTGGATGGGGGCGACGCTGGTAGCAACGCCTCCAGTGGTCTTCTTGAAGTACGTGAACTCACCTGCGGTAGAATCATAGCCTCCACCGAAGTACCTGCCGACAAACACTGGCCAGTGGCCCATCCAGGAATAGAAGTTGGGCCAGTTGAAGCAACTGTTGTTGAGAGCATCGGCTGTGTCGATCCCGAGCGCCATGGTAATACCTCCCTCGTTTTTCGGTTGGATCCGTACGACCTGCTTCCCTCCCTTCACTTTTGAAAAAGCACTAGGACCCAAACTTTATAAGTCGGGTGGCGACGGTGGGCAACCTTTCCCCGCGAAAGGTCGGTACGATGCTAACGCCACAAGCAATTGCAGGTAAATGTCGTCCTCGGCATCTTCGCGGTACTGAGTGGGAACGCGCAGAGCCACGCGATGGACCAAAGGGCGGAAACTGCGGAAGAGTACGTAGAGAGCAGTTTCATCGCCGGTCGCCGCCGCGATGATGGCATCCGACGGTAATGGAGCGTCTTCAGGCCATCGAGTCATTGAGACCCCTTCTTCTCTCTGAGCAGATCCCGGATATGTTCAAGCGCTTTGGTGCGCAACTGACTGACCCGTGCTTGCGAAAGATGCAAGTCGGATGCGATGCGCGTCTGCGGCCAGCCCTCGACCGCACTGAACCAGAGAACCTTCTCGTCCTCTGACAGGTTTCTGAAAGCTCGTTGGAGGTCCAAAATCTCATCCGGGTCTTCGGACTTGCCCAGACGCACACCGAAGACGTTTGCGTCCATGGAGTCAACCGGCTGCTCATGCTGCGTGTAACGAGCATATCGAACAGCCGCCCGTTGCCCGGCACGGCGGATCGTCACCTCAAGCCAGTGGATGGCCGCCAAGTCCTGGCGTCTCATAACGGCTTGCCAAAGTAATTGATTGGAGTCGAGGGGGTCAGCGGGTCGCAGCGAGCGTTGAACATGGTGTACATCTCCTTGTAGCTCGCGTACGCCGCGCCTAACTTGTCCTGCCGACAAGAAAGGCGGGTCAGTGACCCGCCACGAGGACAGCGAACTGTCCGTTGCCCTGGTGGCCAGGCTGTCTTGTCCCGCAAGGGCGAGAGGTAGACCCTTTAGCTTTGCGTCGCCGGCTTTCGCCGGGTTTGCTGTGAGCAGGGTGGACAACGAGAACATCACGAGCGGCGGAGAACGGGTATGGGCCACCCCCACCTCCTTCTACAATGTAAGAAGCATATGGACCCAAATTTTATCAGCGAGTGCCGCCGCGCTTCGCGCTCCGGTGTGGAAACTCCTGCAAACAGATGATCGTCCCCATGAGGCGATCCGCTGGGGCGAGCCCGCGCATTGAGGGGCCGGTGACATCGGTCAAAATGCAACTCGAGCAGCGCCCTCAACACCGGTGCCACGCTCCCTCCTCCCGGCAAGGTTCCCCTGCGGCGGCTGCGCCGACCTTGCCGGTCGGTGAGGGAGCGTGGCCTTGCTGTCTTCGTTTGAAAGAGGGGATGTGCATGCGTCGGCGTCTCAAGAGCCTGCTTCTCACGCCGGGCTCGATCGCACCCTCCCGAGTGCTCGTGCATGGGCGAGGGGTAGTCATCGTCCGGTACGGCCGCCGCTGGTTGATCGAGACCAGAACGCGCATCGTCGCAGGTAACTCGATCTGGCAGATGCTGAGACATTTCTTCACCTCCAAGACCAGCCACATCTGATGGGAACAACGCAGCGCCAGGAGGCTCCTCGGAGCGCCTGGCGCTTTCTCATCCGTACTGTTGGGAGGGGATTCATCTGAACGACCTACAGAGGGCGATCTTCCTCGATCGCTATGCCGCCAAGACCCCGGTTGTCGCCAACGCCACGGTGTTCAACCGACAGAAGACCGGTCCCCATGCCCAGGAAGTCGGGAAGGTCGTCGCCATCCGCAACATGACGGCCACCGTGAACTGGGGCGACTTCTCGACATCCGAGCAGGACGTCCGAGACCTGTTCGGGCTGCTCGAGACGGAGCCCGAGCAGATGTGGCGCCGCGTCGCCAAGGCAATCGCTTCCGTCGAGCCAACCGAGGAGCTGCGCAAGTTCTGGGAGGAGCGCTTCTACCTCCTGCTCGCCGGGTTCCCTTATGTGCCCGGCGGTCGCATCCAGGCGGGCGCCGGCATCCAGGCCAACCTGACCTTCGGCAACTGCTTCGTGATCCCGTCACCCCGCGACAGCCGCGGCGGCATCGTGGACACGCTAAAGATCCAGGCCGAGATCATGGCTCGAGGCGGGGGAGTCGGGTTCGACATCTCCTCGCTACGCCCGCAGGGCGCCGCCGTCCGCGGCGTCAACGGGACGAGCTCCGGCCCGGTCGACTTCCTCAACCTCTACTCGACGATGACCGGCATCATTGAGCAGGCGGGCAGCCGTCGCGGCGCCGAGATGGGCACCATCCACGACTGGCACCCTGACCTGATGCGCTTCATCTCGGCCAAGTCCGAAGACGAGCGCTTCATCAACCATGCGAACCTTTCCGTGCTCGTGAGCGACACCTTCATGCAGACCGTGAAGGACGACGCCGAGTGGGTCTTCAAGTTCCCTGACACCACGGCGCCGGGCTACAACGAGACCTGGAATGGGGACCTCGACGCATGGACCGCCGCCGGCGGGGCCGTAATCGAGTACGAACGCATGCCGGCGCGCAAGGTGTGGACGGCGATCTCGGAGTTCGCCCACCGTCGCGGCGAGCCTGGCGTCATCTTCATCGACACCGTGCTCCGCGAGAGCACGACCAACGCGAACTACAAGGGCCAGCGCAAAGAGGTCAGCACTAACCCGTGCGTGACCGGCGACACTCTAATCTCAACGGACCACGGTCTCGTTCCTGCTCGCGATCTCGCAGCCAGTCACTGCGCCAACAAGGTGCTGGTCGATAGTCGGTTCGGACTCCAGCCCTTTCAGCAGGCTTCAACCGTCTTCACCACTGGCACCAAGCCCGTGCTCCGCGTGGCGACGCGGGAGGGGTATACCGTTCGGGTCACCGCAGATCATCGCATTATGACGGATCACGGTTGGGTCGCCGCCGGCGACCTTCTCCCTGGAGACGCGCTTCACATTGCCGACCGCGGCGGCGCGTTCGGTCAAGAGGGCTCCTACGATCTTGGACTTGTGCTCGGTTGGTTGATCGGAGACGGGCATCTGAGCGGACATCGAGCCGTTCTGAGCTTCTACAGCCGCGACAAGCAAGACGTTGCTCCACGCCTGGCAAGTGCCGTCAACGCGGTTGTACGCCCTGCGGCGAACAACCGCGAGTACCGCCTCAACATCATCACAGCAACTGATTCAGAAGAGCGAATCCAGTCACAGCGGCTCTACGACCTCGCTGAAGCGCATGGCCTCACGGACAACAAACTCCAGGTTCCCGAGGCTGTTCTCCGCGGCACCCGCGCGATGCAGCGTGGGTTCCTTCAGGGACTCTTTGAAGCCGACGGGACCGTGCTGGACTCCCAAAACGGCACACGAGGAGTCCGCCTGACCTCGGTCAGCACGGAACTTCTGACGAACGTGCAGCGTCTGCTGCTCAACTTCGGCATCTACAGCCGCATCTACCGCGACCGCAAGCCCAACGACCGTCAAAAGGCCATGCCTGACGGCAAGGGTGGGCAGAAGGTATACGAAGTGCAGCCGTGGCATGACCTTTCGATTTCAAGAGGCAGCATCGCCACGTTCGCACAGGAGATCGGTTTCTTGTCCGCCTACAAGACCGCACATCTCGATCAACTCCTGGCCAGATATTCCCGCGGTCCTTACTCTGAAGCCTTCGTGGCACACGTGGCGTCGATCGACCTCGATGGTACTGAAGAGGTTTTCGACCTCATCGAGCCAACAACCCACTCGTTTGTCGCCAATGGCATCGTGGTTCACAACTGCGGCGAGCAACCACTACCCCCGTGGGGTATCTGCAACCTTGGAGCGCTCAACCTGGCTTCCTTCGTGCGGGGGCGCAAGGTCGATTTGGAAGGCCTCACCGAGATGGCCAAGGTGGCCGTTCGCTTCCAGGATAACGTGATCGACGCGAGCTACTACCCTCTCTCGGAGAACGAGGAGTGGGCGAAGAAGGAACGCCGCGTCGGTCTCGGCGTGATGGGCCTCGCGGACATGCTCATCAAGATGGGATTGCGATACGGCTCCGACGAGAGCCTGCAGGTCGCCGACGACGTGTTCCGCACGATCCGGGACGCAGCGTACACCGCCTCCTGCGACCTCGCCGAGGAGAAGGGCGCGTTCCCTACCTTCGACGTCGAGGGCTACATGCAGTCGGCGTTCGTGCAGCGCCTTCCCGAGGTCATCAAGGAGCGGATCCGCCAGCACGGCATCCGCAACATCACCCTGCTGACGGTCGCCCCGACGGGAACGACCTCGCTGCTCGCTGGCGTGAGCTCGGGCATCGAGCCGGTGTTCCGCTTCAGGACGCTGCGCAAGGACGCCTTGGGCGAGCACGTCATCCTCCACCCGCTGGCGGAGGCGTGGCAGGCCGAGCACCCGGACGAGGTGCTGCCCGACTACTTTGTGTCAGCCGAGCAGCTCAGCCCGGAGCAGCACGTCAAGATGCAAGCTACGGCACAGCGCTACATCGACGCCTCGATCTCCAAGACGGTGAACGCGCCGAACAGTCACACCGTCGAGGATGTCCAGCGCCTGTTCACCTTCGCGTACAAGGCTGGCTGCAAGGGCTGCACGTACTTCCGCGACGGCTCGACAGAGGAGGTCGTGCTTCAGGAGGCTGCTGCGGCAAAGGAGCCGGAGCCCAAAGACGACAGCTTCGTGGAACTCCTCGAACGGCCCGCCCGAATGCTCGGCCGCGCCTACATGGTCAAGACACCGTTCGGCACGCTGACGCTTGATGTTCACGAAAACAAGCCCGGCATCCCGTTCGAGGTCTTCGTCAACGTCGGCGCCGCTGGGTCCGACCTGATGGCAGATGCGGTGGCGCTCGGACGCCTTGCGAGCACGATGCTGCGGATGGACAGCAGGATCGCACCTGCACGGCGCCTGGACATCATCATCGACAAGCTGCAGAACATCGGAGGCTCCCGTTCAAACGGGCTGTTCGGGCCGCAGAAGATCACGTCTCTCGCTTCGGCGATCGCCAAGTGTCTGCAGATGTACCTCAACGACATCCGCGGCAGCGAAGACGACTGCCTGCCTGATCCGCCAAGCCCGCCAGAACACATGCACAACGCAGACCTCTGCCCAGACTGTGGCTCCTACGCCCTCGTGAAGGAAGAGGGCTGCAGCAAATGTTACTCGTGCGGCTTTGCGGCCTGTGAGTGACCTAAGGGCACGGGGTTCCCCCGCGCCCCAAGGAGGTGTGACCATGCACCAGTTCGACGCTGAGTGTGCCGTCTGCCAGGAGGCGCAGCGCGAAGGCATCTCGCACGACGAGGCGATGAGCCGCGCGCTGATCCGCGAAGCCCACATGATCGAGCAGACGGGTTGGGTCGCGCACGTCATCAGCGACGCCCCACTCGCCCACACGCACGGGTGCAACGAAACGTACGGGCATCTCGACTTCGAGGTACGGCTGCCAGCAAGCCCGATCATGCGCTACGACCTACTGCGGGCACTCGTCGAGGCAGTCAAGGCCGGACAGACGTTCCACGCCGGCGTCGAGAGCCCGACGCCGTTCCAGTGCCCAGTCCGCTTCGTCGAGCGCCAGGAGGGCGACCGCACGGTGCTACGTGCGATCCTCCCCGACGCTAATGGCAGGTGGCCGGGAGAGACGGGCTGCCAGCGAGGCTTCAACGAGCAGTTGGAAGACTAGATGCCACGCCCGCTCCCCTGTGCGGCAAGGGACCGCTTCGCTCGGCCTTACGGCCGCCCTTGCCGCCGACCGCGGACGTGACATCCCATGAGACACGACATGCTCCGCATGTTCGCATCGATCGCAACCGGCGCATTCGCGGTGGGTTACACCGTCGGTGGGGGAGATGGCGTCGGAGCTCTGGACGGCTGCGGTGCGATCACCTCGGGCCGCATCTATTCGTCGTCATCAATGCCACGGGAAGCCTCGATCGCTTCCCGTCCTTCCCGCACGATAAAGTACACAATACCCAGTGCAGCCACCGGATCCG
>JAJYNV010000160.1 GCA_021786135.1 Bacillota bacterium | reverse complement strand
GCGCTCTCTTGCGCGTTTTGGCCAAATCAGGCAATCCGCCGCTTCTCGTCGAGGCGATCGGACAGCAGTGGCAAGTCAGCATGGCCCGCCGCGGCGGCCACGACGCACCCTGGATCGACATCGAGGTACAGAACGGCAGCATGCACAAGCCGGGCTGAGCCCGGCTCAGTCACGGCTGGTGGTGGGCAGGAAGCGGTCTCGGAACCGCCACGCCAGAAACAGAATCGCGGCAAAAAGGGCGAAACCTGCAAGGGCGATGGGCAGGGCCCCATAACTCACACCGTAGTAGACACCGCTGAGGGCAAGTTGGAACGGCAGCGTTCCGAGGGCAGTGGTCCAGATGAAGGGCCAGATACGGACGCGCAGGATCCCTGCAACGTAGTTGACCACATGGTAGGGAACGAACGGGATGAAACGGGCGACGAGAAGACCCAACCAGCCGTGGCTCGTGAGCCACGGCTGGAGTTGATTGACGTAGCGCCCGGCGAAATGCTCGGCCAGGGGACGCGCCAGGAGCCGTGCGACGAAAAGCGCCGCCACCGCTCCGAGAATGCCTCCGGTCCAGGAGAACACCGTGCCCCAAAAGACGCCATAGAAGCGCAGCAGGAAGATGCTGAGGAATTCCGATGGTACGGGCAAGACCGATGCGAGCGCCATCAGGGCTATGCCCAGCAAGATCCCAAGAAGGCCCAGACCATGGACCGTGCGCATGAAATCATGGACGCGCCCTGTATGAAGATAATAGAAGTAGACGATCACCAAGGCGGCGATGCTGAGAAGGCCCACCGAAGCGCTGACGATACTGCCGCGCGACAGCCGCCGCCTCCGCTGGGAGTTGGCCCGATGCCCTTCGGTCATGCTTGTCCGCCCTTCGCCATGAATCGGCAACGACCACGCAAGGCGAGCTCCGTGTGAGCCGCCGGGCCGGTCAAGCTCAATTGTACCAATTCCTAACGCAGCGTGCCCGCCCCTGGGCCGCCCGATCAGTCCCGGGACGAGACGTCCCAGGAGGTCGCCGCCTCCAGGACTGCGTCAAGTTCCTGCAATTCGAATGGCTTGACCAAGATCGCCTGGTAGCTCCCGCTGGGCGGTAGGTCCTCTTCGGCGGCCTCGAAGCCGGACATCAGCACCACAGGCACCCTGCCGAGATCCGGGTGGTGCTGCAGTTCACACACCAGCTCCTGTCCGCTCAGGCCGGGCATCAGCAAGTCCACGAATATCACGTCAGGCAAGGGTGACGTGCGCAGCTTTTCGAGTGCAGCCATCCCATCCGGTGCATGCGTGCAACTGTGGCCCAGTCGCGCGAAATAGCGCGTGAGGACCAAGCCGATCCCTGGGGAGTCGTCCACGACAAGAACGTTCATACTCTCAAGACTCCTGACCAGCGCGGCAACTCGAACGACAGGCAGGCGCCGCCACCATCCCGGCATTCGGCCCAGATGAGTCCACCATGCGCCTCGACGATCGTCCGGCACACATGGAGGCCGAGGCCCATGCCGCCGGGGTCCACGGCCGGTTGCTGGCGCCCTCGGTAGTGGCGCTCGAAGATGCGCGACATCTCATCCTCGGCGATGCCGATGCCGCGATCCAGCACGCTCACCCGCAAGCGATCCCCGAGGTCTTCCACCCGGAGCACAATCGGCGACCCAAGGGGAGAGTACTTGACCGCGTTGGCCACGAGGTTGCGCACGACCTGTCTGATGCGCAACGAATCGCACTGCAGTGGCAGCGGGCAAGCTGGTGCCTCCACCTCTACCCGACCTTGCGGCGGCACTGGCCGCAGGGCAGACTCCAAGATTTCGCGCAGGTCGCAAAGGGCGGTCTGTACCGTCAGCGCGGCCTGCTTGGTGCGCCAGGAATCCAGGATCCTGCTGAGCAATTCGTCCATCTGGCGCAGTTCGTCCCGGGCGACGGCAAGCAACTCTGCGTCCGGGCCGACCCCTTCCCGCCCCTGGCCATCGCCAAGCTGCAGATCAAGAAGGGTCAGCGCACCGAGCACGACGCCAAGTGGTGCTCTCAGTTCGTGGGCAGCCAGGCGGATCAGCCGGTCGGCAGCGATGTCTCTCGGGTCCTCTTCGCCGTCGCCGGCTGGCACGTCGATTTCCGCGTAGCCAGCCCCCTTGCCATCCGGCGGTGCAAAAGCCACCAGTCGCGCTTGGAAGGCCACTGGCGTGCCGTCGCGCCGCTGGCGCTGCACCACATCCCGCCGGAAGCCGAATCGCCGCGCTGTGACCAGAAGGCGCTCCGCCTCGGCGCGATGTTCATCGTCATAGACCAGAGAAAGATGTCGGCCGATCGCCTCGCCGGCACTGTAGCCATAGGCCCTCTGTGCCGCCGCGCTCCAGGTCAGGAAGTGTCCCGCCGCGTCCAGCGTGAAATCGGCAACATCGAGCCACGGGCCCATGACGTCCCGGATCTCGTCATGCGCATACTTCGTCGGGCGCGCGGCGTGGCGCCGATGCCGAATCTCCGCAACCGCGACAAGGCGGTGATTTGTTCCCGCCTGGTCCCTCTTGGACGAGATCGCAGGGGCGTCGCTGCCAGAACCATTTTCTGACAAGTAGCCACCGTCCTCGATGCGACGGACAGCTGGCGATCCCGCCGCACTGTAGACAGCTTACACCCAGGAAAGTAAGAATCCTGTCGAACCGCGACACACAAGATGTCCCTTCCAGTTGCTACCGCTCGCCGCTCAGGCGATCTCCATCAGCACATCGCCGCCATCGACCGCGGCGCCGGGCTCGACCCGCACCGTGGCCACGCGTCCGGAACACGGGGCCAGAATCTCGTTCTCCATCTTCATGGCCTCAAGGATGGCCACGACATCGCCCTCCTTGACCTCATCACCCACTGAGACCTTGACGTCCAACACTGCGCCGGGCAGCGGCGCCGTCACCGCAACCGCACCTGCCGTGGGCGCCGGAGGCTCCTTGCGCGCTGGCGCCGGGTGCCTCGCTGGAGGCTTGGGCGTGTGCGCCGGCGCCGGGGGAGCAGTCGCCGCTGCCTTGGTCACCTCCGCCTGCGGCACTGCCTGCCGCGAGGCTGCCGCAGGTGTCTCGCCCGGCATGCTTGCCGCATTCGTCTCCGCGCCGATCTCCTCGACCTCCACCTCATAGGACAACCCGTTCACCACAACGTGAAACCGCCGCATCGCATCGCCCGAACCCCGCCGCGCACGCGGCAGGCTCCCGGGCCTCCCTCCTTCGTCTTGGTCCTTTGCGATCGCCTAGGGACGGTGCCGGCGCATCTGGTCCATACGCGCCGCAATACCCCAGGCACCCCGGTCGTCGTCAGATGGGGCACGCCCACGAAGCCGCACGTGGACGCGGTCCGCCGGGACACCCATGGTGAGGGAGACTGCTACGGTGATGGCGGCCACCACCGCCTCCGGCACCTTTCTCGCGGTCATAGCGGAATGTTCCCGTGCTTCTTCGCGTGACGATCCTCGCGCTTCTCCTTGAGCGCCCAAAGCGCATGGGCCACTGAGGCGCGCAGTTCCCCAGGGTCGATCACCTGGTCGACGTAGCCGTGCGCCGCAGCCACGAACGGGCTGGCGAACTCCGCGCGATAGGTCTCGACCAGACGCTGGCGCTCCGCGACGGGATCCGTCGCCGACTCAAGTTCCCTCCGGAAGATGATGTTGGCGGCGCCGTCCGGTCCCATCACAGCCACTTCGGCGGTCGGGAAGGCCAATACGATGTCCGCGCCGAGCGACCGAGAGCACATGGCGAGATATGCGCCGCCATAGGCCTTGCGCAACACGACGGAAACCTTGGCTACGCTCGCCTCGGCGTAGGCGTAAAGAACCTTGGCGCCGTGACGGATGATTCCACCGTACTCCTGCTTCGTCCCAGGCAGATAGCCGGGCGTGTCGACGAAGGTGACGAGGGGGATCGAGAACGAGTCGGCAAAGCGCACAAAGCGAGCCAGCTTGTCGGACGCATCGATGTCGAGACACCCAGCCAACACCCTCGGCTGGTTTCCGACGATCGCAACAGCCCTACCCTCGATCCGGCCAAAGCCGGTCACCATGTTCTTGGCGAACTCGGGCATGATCTCGAGGAAGTCACCGCGATCGCACAAGTCCCGGATGACGTCGCGGACATCGTACGGCTTGTTGGGATCCTGAGGAACCACACTGCGGAGGCGCTCCGCGAATCCCTCTGGCGGCGGTGCGGCCTCGTGGCGCGGCGGCTCTGCCGCGTTGTTGCTCGGTAGGAACGAAAGGAGATCCTTCAGCCCTGCGAACAAATCGGCCTCGTTTGCGAAGGTGAGGTGCGCGTTGCCGCTCTTGCGCGCATGGGTGCGCGCGCCGCCCAGTTCCTCATGCGTCACCTTCTCGCCGGTAACCGACTCGATCACCTGCGGACCCGTGATGTACATCTGCCCAATGCCTTCCGACATGAGGACGAAATCGGTCAGGGCCGGAGAGTAGACGGCACCGCCTGCCGCCGGGCCGACGATCACCGAGATCTGCGGAATGACGCCCGAAGAGAGCGTGTTGCGCAGGAAGATGCCGCCATAGCCGTTCAGGGAGTCGATGCCCTCCTGGATGCGCGCGCCTCCGGAATCGATGATGCCAACGATTGGCGCCCCGCTCTTGAGCGCCAGGTCCTGTACCTTGTGGATCTTGCCGGCGTGCATCTCGCCGAGCGAGCCACCCAGCACGGTGAAGTCCTGGGCGAACGCGTAGACAAGGCGGCCCCCGATGGCACCGTAGCCTGTCACGACGCCATCGCCAGGCGCCTTCGCCTCGGCCATGCCGAACAACGTGGACCGGTGCGTCACGAAGAGGTCCAGTTCCACGAAGGAACCGGGGTCAAACAGGGCGTCGAGACGCTCGCGCGCTGTCCACTTTTGGGCCGCGTGCTGACGTTCGATTCGGTTTTGGCCGCCGCCAGCCATCAACTCACGCCGATGCTCCTCGAGCTGCCGCCAGTCGCTCATGCCTTCACCTCGCATAGCTCGATCAGGAGCCCGCCGGTATCGCGCGGGTGCAGAAACGCGACACGACTGTCCTCGGCACCGCTCCGGCTACTCCCGCCGATGGGTGCGATGCCTGACGTACCCAACTGTTCGACGAGTCCATCCACGTCGTGCGTGCCGAGAGCGATGTGATGCACGCCAGGGCCGCGCCGGCGAAGGAACCCGGCCACGCCGCCCTCCGCCTCCGGATCGAGCGGACGCAGCAACTCGATCCTGAGGTCCCCGAAGTTCACGAACGACACCTCGACACCCTCCGACGCGACGACCTCGCGTCCGCCAGACTTGCCACCGAGTGCCGCGAGCGCCGCCTCGGCCTGGGCGAGGTCCCCTACCGCGACACCGATGTGTGCAAGCCCCTCCACCTGTGCCGTCACCCGGGAGCCCCCTTTCTAGACCGTCTCCTTGGGCCGGTACCGCCCGTAGACCGCAACCAGCCTATTCACCATCTCGCCCAGGGTGGCCCTGGCGGCGACCGCCGCACTGAGCGCCTCGAGCAGGCTGCCCTGGCCAGAGGCCACACGCTCTAGATTGTCCAGGGCTCTCCCGACCGGGTCCGGGTCCCGCTGCCTGCGCAGATCTGCGAGTCTCTCAAGCTGGCGCGCCTCCACGTCGCCGCCGACACGCAGGAGCAGCGGCCGTTCGCGCTCTTCCGCCTGGAAGGCGTTCACCCCCACCACCTTGCGGGCACCTCGTTCGATCTCCTGCTGGTAGCGATAGGCGGCGTCCTGGATCTTGCGCTGGACGAATCCGGCCTCGATCGCGGCGACCGCGCCGCCCAGAGCCTGGATTTGGTCGATCAGCGCCTGGGCTTCATCCTCTATGCGGTCGGTGAGCGTCTCTACCAGGTAACTTCCGCCGAGGGGGTCCACGACATCGGCCACACCTGTCTCATAGGCGATCACCTGCTGGCTCCTGAGGGCCAGGACGGCCGAATGCTCGGTCGGCAGAGCAAGCGCCTCATCGTAGGAATTCGTATGCAGCGACTGGGCCCCTCCCAGCACGGCGGCCAGAGCCTGCAAGGTGACGCGCGCAATGTTCACCTCGGGCTGTTGGGCGGTGAGCGCGGAACCTGCGGTCTGCGCGTGGAAACGCAATTGCAGCGAGCGCGGATCCCTCGCGCCCCGCGCCGCCATCAGGCGGGCCCAGATCCGGCGCGCCGCCCGGAATTTGGCGGCCTCCTCGAAGAGGTCACTCTGGGCGTTGAAGAAGAAGGACAGGCGCGGCGCAAAGCTGTCGATCGCCAGTCCCGCCGCCTGTGCCGCCTCGACGTAGGCGAGCGCGTTCGCAAGCGTGAACGCTACCTCCTGCGGAGCGGTCGATCCAGCCTCACGGATGTGGTAGCCGGATATCGATATCGTGTGGAAGCGCGGCAGGCGTTCGCTGCAGTAGCGGAACGTGTCGGTCACAAGACGCAGCGATGCAGCAGGTGGCAGGATGTAGGTGCCGCGCGCGGTGTACTCCTTCAGAATGTCGTTCTGAATCGTAGATCGG
>JAJYNV010000279.1 GCA_021786135.1 Bacillota bacterium | reverse complement strand
CGCTGGAAGCCGGGTGGTAGCGGACAGGGTGCCGGCCAACCTGCTTGCGTCGCAAGCCCGCATGTGGCCGGTCGTTCATCCCGCTGATGGTGTGGTTCCGGCGACGATCTACTTCTCGAAGACCTGGGATACTAAGCTAGACACAATCATCACGAGGCTAGATATCCAGTACATTTACGTAGATCAGCGCCTTGCGACATCTCTGCCACACTATGGCTACTACATTTCTCCCGGCGAAACAGCCAAGCCGACGCGGATATCGGCAGTCGCGCTAGCGAAGTTTAGGGATGCTCCTGGGCTAACTGCGGTCTACCATCATGGACCGGTTACCATTTATGACACCGCAGGCCTGGGCGTGCGAATGACGACGAGGACTGGCTTTGCCGGAACCCGTCCGCTCGGATTCAGCCCTCCGCTCGAGGTGGTGGCGGGCGCTGTCGTGGGATTGCTGCTTGTACTGCCCCGGCGCCGATGGGCGAGGCTCGCGCACGCCCTGAGATACGCTGGCGCCGAAGGCTACGGAATGGCGATCATTGCCCTGGCGATCCTGGTTGGTGCAGTTCTTTTCCAGACGCGCTGGATGCCAGGGCCCGAGTTCACGGTTGGTGCACTCGCCATGGTGGTCCCATTCGTGATTGCTCGCCGCTGGGCTGATGGGCAGCGGATCGTGCCGCCCCTGCGGATCGCCAGGGCCGTTCATCCGCTTGCGGTACTCGGGGTACTGGCTCTCATCGGCGGGGTTCTGCTCGACATTCGCAGCGCGTGGGCAGTAGACGTAACCGCCGTCGACCATATTCTTCGCTCTGTTTCTAGGGGCCGGCACTGAGCCAGGTGGCGAGGGCGGAGTAGCCGTACGCCGGGTCGCGAATGTCCGGCCCCGACAGCCCAGATGCTGCGGCTAGGCAGAGGCCGAGCTACGGTCGCTCGTTTCTGACTGCACGTGCAACAACTCGCCGAGCGGCAGGTTGCTGGCCAGCGGGCGTTCGGCTTGCACGCGCTTGGCCCGACGGTTGGCAAGCCACTCGCGAATGATCGCCCTGACTATCCGCCGCCCGTCCATCACGATCTTGAGGTTGCTGACGCCATGGATACGGCGATGCTCGAAGCTGGGCACCTCCTGCACGGTCAGGCCGGCAGTGGCCGCCCTGATGTTCATCAGCGCCTCGACCTCGAAGCCAGCGCAGTCGATCGCCAGTGCGTCCAGATGCCGAGCCCAGAAGGCGTTGTAGCCGTAGCACAGGTCGGTGTAACGCGTACCGAACAACTGGTTTACCAGCGCGCGCAGCAACTTGTTGCCCAGCCGACGTGTCCTGGTCAGATCCGCGCTCCCGCCTCCGCAGGCGAATCGTGAGCCTTTGGCGAAGTCCGCGCCAGCGATCAATGCGGCGACGAAACGAACAATCTCGCGGGCGTCGGTCGAGCCGTCCGCGTCCAGGACGACGATGATGTCTCCGGTGCTCGCGGCGAACCCGGCGAGCAGTGCGTCACCTTTGCCCCGCCCTTCCTGCGCAACGACCCTCACGTCTGGCCTGAGTCGGCGCGCCACCGCAACCGTGTCGTCGGTCGACTGGCCGTCTACGAGTACGACCTCGGTAACCCAGTCGGGGAGCGCCTCGAACACATGCGGCAAATTCCGTGCCTCGTTCAGCGCAGGGATGATCACGCTTACCGTTGCGTTCAGCGTCAGGACGTTCGTGGCCGACCGCAAACCGCCGAAACCGGAAGAGAACGAGACCTGGCTAAGGACGCGCTGCTCACTGGCTGCAATCGTCGCCGCGCACGGCTCCGTTCGCCCGGTAACCTGCGGACGGCTCGTCATCGTGCGCGATGTCTCCTTCTTCCCCAGGTTCGCACGGTTGACCTAATCCCATGCATGTCACGGGCGAGGTGCACCAGGCGCGGGCAGGACTTAGCAGCATGTGCTGCCTGATGGGACGCGGCAGAGCCTAGCCTCGTTTACACCAGTTTCGTCGGAACTCACGCAAACCTTCTTCGAACTGAGGCAGACAGCACCGACTTCATCCGTTCCGCGAAGACTCGGAACCGCCGAAGCGCAGCCGAATCTGTGCAGCGTTGTTAGGCTACGGCCCGGATCTATACGACTGCCGCGAGTCCGGGTGCGGCGGCGAGTTCAGGCACAAGTACCTGGCGCAGCCTGACGGCAAGACGCTGCTTGCGGATTCCTGACGGGACCTGGCACACCATGTGGAAGGAAGCACGATGAGGTGGCGGTATAAGTTCGCGATCGGTCTCCCCGTCATTGCCGCATTGACCATCTCGGCAGCGGTGATTCCCGCGACGGTCCCTGCCTTCGGAGCCCGGACTGCGGCGGCGACAGCCGCAAGCACCGCACCGCGCGCCGGTCGTGGAATACCAAGGCCGCCAAGAGGCACGCCGGTCTTCGACGCTACGTTCCGTGGCAGGCGCCTGGACAGAAGAATGTGGGCCACCTGCTATTGGTGGGCAGGCCCGAAGGGCTGCAAGAACTTCGGGAGAAGCCCGGATGCCGAGTGGTACCTGCCCTCGCAGGACCGGGTATACGGGGGCATGCTGCACCTGGTGGCACGACGGAGGCGAACTGTCGGAACAACGTCAACAGGTGGCCGGAAAGTCTATGACTGCCGGTCTGGCATGATCAGCAGCTACTCAAGCTTCAAGTTCGAGTACGGCTTCGTGCAGGTGGTGGCGAGCATCCCGCACTCACGGGGGCTGTGGCCGGCGCTGTGGCTGTCCGCCTGGAACAAGAGGTACCCGCCGGAGATCGACATAGTGGAGAGCTGGGGACGCAACAAGACGGGCAGCTTCTACCACCCGATTCGGCGACCCCGCGCCCGCGCGTACTACTCGCCGAGGCTCACCCGTGGCTGGCAGACCTACTCGTTGTACTGGAGCAGGTCCAGGCTCAGGATCTGGATAGGCCGCAGGCTCGTCGTGACCGCCAGGGGGAACGTCCCGCATCAGCGGATGTACTTCATCGCCGACCTTGCCGAGTACCTGCGGCCCAGGCGCGGGTACTGCACCGGCCAGTTGCTGATCAGGTCGGTCAAGATCTGGAAGCTCTGAGCGGGCAACGTGCGGTGCCGGCGGCGCTTGCCGCCACCTAGCGCGACCGGCATTCCGGCCACAATGCGTCGGCGGTGTTCAGCGTGCTGATCACGTTCCGCACATTGTCAACGGCAGCCTGCTGACCGTGGAGAGCAACCATTTCTGCGTGCTGAAGTCGCGGGGGGCGATCCTCAACGTGTACGAGACCGGGCAGTATCCCGGTGGAGACGCCGCAGCGGCCGCTGCTGGGTAACTTCCAGCAAGCGTTCTACGGCGGGCAGTCGCCGTGGCAGTACGAGGCGATGTTCATCTCGCGGGCTAAGAGTGTGGTGAAGGCGCAGGGGGTGGCGCTGTCGCGGGAGCTGGCCGAGATGGTTTATGACGTCGACTATTACGTGCACATCGACACCAAGGAAGACGCGGTCAAGCTGGTCACCCACATGCCCTACCAGGGGCATGCGCTGACCACGGACACGCTGAACGCCTATGCCGGGCCGGTGGTGGAGCAGGCCATCAACCAGCTCGTCCAGATCACCCCGCTGGAGCAGGTGAACGAGAAGATCCACGAGATCACCGAACTGGTCCGCGGTCACCTGCAGGACTTCCTCGGCATTTACGGCGTGACCCTGAACGATGTCAAGGTCCTGATGCGGCCACGCGACGAGCGGATGCGTGAGCTGATCTCGCTCCGCGCGCTCGGCTTGTCGGAGATCGAGGCCGTCCGTTACTACGTGGCCTTGAAGATGGCCGAGCGGGGGCTGGTGTCGGCCCCGAACATGGCCGTGGGCGAGTCGTTCAACATCAGTATAACGACGGTGCAGGCCGGCGCATCGGCGGGCGTTCCGGGCATTGCGGATCTGGCCGGGAACGGCGGCCCGGCCACCCCCGGCATCGTGCAGGTCGCGGCGCCGCGTGGGCCAGTCCCGCACGCAGGGGGCTGAGCCAGGATGAGCGGCGGTCCGTCCCGGCTGCTGTAACAGCTTACGCGCCAGACGCCACATACCGCCTCGGGCTGGTGAATTCTGAGCATTAGGCGTACCGATGTCCGCTTGGATTGCTACCGTAACGGTACGCTAGAGTACAAGCGACAAAGGCGACATTTGCGTCGTTGTGCTTGATGCAGGCTGCTCGTTAGGCAAATGTAACAAAAAGGTAAATGCACGCTTCCCGTGTAACCCGTGCGGCCTTGCTGTGCGTCACACTTCTGGCGGCGAGCCAACTCGTCGCCGCTCTCAGCCGAGAGAGACACGACACGTACGAGCGCTCAGGTAGGGGGGACGTTGTCCGTCGCTCAGCCAATTGACGAGTTCGTCGGGCAAACTCCGTCGCGTGCGTCTGAGGTACTAGCGGACGCGCTAGAAGATTCGACACTCACCAACTCCGCAGTGGATACAGCTCGCATGCACGCGTCCGCATCGCCGACGGAGGCATCCGTCAGGCTGTCAATCCTGATGCCCGTTTACAACGAGCGGTCCACCATTCAGGCGGCGGTGGACGCGATACTCAATGCTCGCTACCCCTGCGACACCGAACTCATCGTGGTCGATGATGGCAGCACAGACGGGACGTGGGAGTACCTGTCCCAGATCGACGATCCGCGGGTGCGGGTTGAGCAGCACAGCGTGAACCGCGGGAAGGGCGCAGCACTTCTGACGGCGGCAAGCTTCGCTTCCGGCACGCACTTCCTCCCGTTCGACGCCGATCTTGAATACGATGCGGACGACATCGGCCGCCTGCTGGAACCGGTCCTTAAAGGACGTACCCAGGTAGTCTTCGGTACCAGGCTGCCTGGGTATAACACGGTCTTCCGGTCCTACTGGTACGCGAAAGGAAATCGTTTCCTGACGCGAGTCGCCAACATAATGTTTGACGCGCACATCAGCGACATGCATACATGTATGAAGCTCGTGCCCATACGAATGCTCAGAGGACTTGAGCTTAAGGAGAGCCGGTTCGGCCTCGACACCGAGCTGACCGCCTCCCTGTTGCGGCTCGGCGTGCGGCCGTTCGAGGTGCCGATCAGCTACTACTCGCGGTCCCACGCAGATGGCAAGAAGATTACCTGGCGTGACGGTGTCGTCTGCCTGCGCATTTTGCTTCGCGTGCGGCTAAGCCGCATGGATCTGCTCACGTCCCCAGAGGGCAGACTCATGCCCGCTCGTTTCGACGCATCTCTGAACGCTGTCGATCTCCCGGAGGTAGGAGATGTCACGGCCTGACAGGCCGGCCCCATCCGGGAATGGACGTCAGGCGAGTGGCGGGGCTGCCGACTTCAGCAGGGTTTGCCTGGTCGGCCCTGGCTGGCGATTTACGTCAGGACTGAGCTACTACACCTGTCGCCTGGCGACCGCGCTAGCCAGTCGCCAGGATACCAGCGTGATCCTTCTGAGGGCGTTGTTGCCCCGCGTGCTTTATCCGGGTCGCAGACGTGTCGGGCAGATCCAGCCTCGCCTTGCCTACCCGTCTGACCTCCCGATGTTCAACGGGATCGACTGGTGGTGGGGTGGCTCACTGCTGCGGGCGCTTGCCTTCCTGCGCAGGCAGCGACCTGAGGTTCTAGTGCTGGAATGGTGGACGGCGACCACGCTGCACACTTACCTGGTCCTGATCGCGGCGGCGCGTCTGTTGCGAATTCGCGTCGTTATCGAAATGCACGAACTTCAGGATCCCGGCGAGGCTGGCTTCGGCCTGGCTCGTCACTACGGGCGTCTCGGGCTCAAGCTGTTGCTGTACCTCACCGACGGCTGTGTCGTCCACTCGCGCGCAGACCACGATGCCCTGAAGTCCGGCTATCTCTCGAGGGACATTCCCGTTGGCATCGCCGCTCATGGTCCGTACGATCACTACGCTGATGATCTGGGCGACCAGGAACTGGACGACGCCGCAGTTACCTTGGTCCGCGAGGCCCCCCGGCCGGACGTGGTGAACATTCTCTTCTTTGGCTTGATCCGGCCTTACAAGGGCCTCGAAGACCTTTTGGCGGTGTTCAACGCCTTCTCCCCGGTGGAAGCTGAGCGCTACTGGCTGACAGTTGTCGGGGAGACCTGGGATGGCTGCACTGAGCCCGCGCGCCTCATCGAGTCGAGTCCGCACAGAGACCGTATTACCTTTGTCAACAGGTACGTCCCCGACGACGTTGCGAGCGCGGCGTTCCACCACGCGGATGTCGTCGTGCTCCCGTACCGGCGATCGTCGAGCAGTGGAACGCTCCATATCGCTATGAGTTGCGGGCTGCCAGTCGTGCTGACCAGCGTTGGCGGCCTGCCAGAGGCGGCCACGGGATACGACGGCGCATTCTTCGTTCCTCCTGGCGATCTGGCCGCGCTGAGAGCCGGGATACTGCGGGCCGCAGAGGTTGGAGATCATCGCTTCAGCGACCCGCGCAACTGGTCCGACATAGCCGAGGCGCTGACGACCGTGGCGGCGGGCCGGACCTATCCCGTAGAGTCGCTTCACGCCGAGGGTTTCCA
>JAJYNV010000183.1 GCA_021786135.1 Bacillota bacterium | reverse complement strand
GGTGGCGAGGACGAGGAATGGCAGCGGCAGCGGCATCGTGTCGCCGTCGATCGTGGCCTGGCGCTCCTGCATCGCCTCGAGCAGGGCGGACTGGGTGCGAGGGGTCGCACGGTTGAGCTCGTCCGCGAGCAGGACATTCGTGAAGACTGGGCCGGGGCGGAAGTCGAAGCGCTCGTCACGCCGGTTGTAGACGTTGAGACCGGTGATGTCCTGCGGCATCAGGTCCGGCGTGCACTGCAGGCGCTGGCTTTCGAGCGAGAGGGCGCGCGACAGGGCACGCACCAGCATGGTCTTGCCGACGCCGGGCACGTCCTCCAGCAGGACGTGCCCGCCGGCGATCAGACCCGTCAGAACCCGCTCGATGATGGGCCGCTTGCCCACGATTACCTTCTCGACCTCGTCCACGATGCGGTGGCCGAGTTCCTTCATCTCCGACATCCACAAGCCCCCTGACGCACACGAGGTGCCATGAAGTCCACAGTACGCTACGCGATAGCCGGACCCTGCTAGCCGAAGCGGATGCGCGGATCCGCGACGGCCGACAGGACGTCCGCGATAAGGTTCAGCACCACCGTCACGAGGCCGATCACCATGACGAGATTGAGGACGCTGCCGTAGGCGCGCATGTAGAGCGCGCCGAACAGGGCACCGCCGATGCCCTGCATGCCCACCTCGGCCTCGACCACGATCAGGTTGCTGAGCAGGACCGGAAAGGAAATGCCCAGGATCGCGAGTAGCGGCAGCATCGCATTCCGCAGGACATGCCGCCGCAGGAGTCGCCGCTCGGAGACGCCCTTGGCGCGTGCGGTGCGGACGTAGTCGGACATGAGAGACTCTTCGAGCGCGGCTCGCACGTGCACGGACCAGCCCGCCACCGTGGTGAGGGCTACGGTGAGCACCGGAATGGCCAGGCTGAGGAGCCAGTCGGCAAAGTCCCTGTTGCCCAGGTAGCCCGGCGGCACGATAGGCACCCAGCCCAGATCGAAGCCGAACCAGAGGAAGAGAAGCGCCGCAAGCCAGAACGAAGGAAACGTGTAGAAGAGCAGCGCGGTGAAGCTGGTTATGCGATCGAGTGGCGAGCCTGGGAAGCGGGACTGCAGGAGCGCGAGGCCGACGGCGAGAGCGAGGCCGATGCCGCCGCCCAGCGCGAGTAGCAGTAGCGTCGTCGGCAGGACGGAGAATGCGCTCGAGAGTCCCCCCGCGAACAGGAGACGCAGCCAGCTAAGGTATTGCTGCGGCCAGGAAAGCTGCACACCGAGCATGAGGTCGAGCCGGCGCACCTTGGCGGGCGTGGCGTGTCGGCCAAGCAGGATGGCGCCGGGATCGCCCGGATAGAGCTTCATCAGCGCGAAGACGACCAGGCTGACGATGATCAGCGTGAGCAGTGCCTGCAGGCAGCGCTTGCCGACATACCGCGTCATGGTGTGTAGAGCCCGCTCTGCAGACGTGGGTTCCAGGCCATGCGCACGGCCTCTGTGAGCAGGTACACCGACATGATCAGCGCGGCGAAGAGGAGACCTGGCGGGATGACGAGCCACCAGTCGTTGAACGACATGTAGCCAAGGCTGGTCGCAATCATCGTCGCCCAGTTCCATGGCGGTCCGAGTCCGACGCCCAGCGCCGTGGCAATGGCGATGAAGAGGACGGAACTGCCGAACTGGGTGGCGAAGCAGGCGGTGATGGTGTCGAAGGAGTTGGGCAGGATGTGGCGAGCGAGGACCTGTCCGTTCGACAGCCCTTCCGCGCGGGCGGCCTCGATGTAAGGCATCTCCCGGATGAGGATGACGCGGGCCCAGACGAGCCTCGTGGTGGCTGGCCAGAGTGTCAGCGCGACGATGCCCATGAGCGTATAGACGTTATCGCCGAAGAGCGACTGCACGATGATGATCGGGATGATCTGCGGAATGCTGAGTACAACGTCGACCATGCGCATGAGCGGCCCCTCGAGCCTGTGGTGGAGGGCAGCCAGCAGCCCGGCGCCGACACCGAGCGCCGTAGCCACGGTCGCGGTCGCGAAGCCGGTGACGATCGGGAGCTGCCCGCCGAGCATCAGCTCCCAGAGGTTGTCGCGGCCGAGGGCATCGGCGCCGAGCGGGTAGCCGGGACCTGGCGGGGTCAGCATCTTGGCCACGTTGTAGAGTGCTGTCCGGCGCCAGACCATCGGGCCGACGAACGAGAAGGCGACGAGGAGAAGGAGCACCAGGCAGCCGGTCCAAAAGAGCCGATGGCGGAGCAGCCGGCGCCACGGTCTGCCGACGGCGGGACGGGTCCTTGAATGTGGCGGCTCCTGCGAACTGCGTGCCATGACGAGCAAGGGCATCACTCCATAACTGTCTCCAATGCACTATAGAAAGAAAGTTCTGCATGAAAGCCGACAATCCTGTGATCGAAGCGGCGAGGGAGAGCGTCAATTGATTGCGAACCCTCAAGACGGGTCGGCCTTGTCTTGAAGGCTCATCGGCAGCACGGTCGCAGGGGCAGCCGGGTTCGCCTGCAGGTCGATCCGCCAGAGATGCCTGCGACAACCGGCGACGATTCTTCGCAAGGCATGGCGCGAATTAATCGATGCCTTAGAAGCGCTGTGTATCTTTGGACCAGAAAGACGAACAAGGAGGTCAAGGCCAGCATGCGACCAAAGGTACTGCTTTCCGTGCTAGGAGTGGCCGTGCTCAGCTCGTTGGCCACACTCGGCGTGTCATCCATGCTGGGCACGGCAACGCATGTGCCCATCGTCACAGCGCAGAGCAGCAACAGCGTACCGATCACCACATCCACCATTCCCGACATGGTCGCGCAGACGAACCCGGCTGTCGTGCAGATCAACGCCATCCAGACGCAGACCGTGCAGCAGCCTGTCTTCAGCTTCGGCGGGCCGACGGTGCCGCAAACGCAGAGCTCGTCGGTGCTGGGCAGCGGATTTCTGATCTCGTCGACCGGTGACATCGTGACGAACGATCATGTGGTCAACAACGCCCACGACATCACGGTCACGGTGCTCGGGTACACCACTCCGTTCAAGGCGCAGGTGGTCGGAACCGACTACAATCTCGATCTCGCGCTGCTGAAGATCGATGCGCCCAAGCCCCTGCCGTACCTGACGTTTGCCAACTCCTCGAGCATCCAGATCGGCCAGTTCGTCGTGGCCATCGGCATGCCGTACGGCCTCAGCCACACCGTCACGTCGGGCGTCGTGTCGGCTCTCGGCCGGCCGCTCCAGATTGGAAGCCGCTCGTACCGGGACCTCTTGCAGACCGATGCGGCGATCAACCCCGGCAACTCGGGCGGACCGCTTCTGAACCTGCAAGGGCAGGTCGTGGCCGTGAACACGGCCGTGAACACGCAGGGCCAGGGACTCGGCTTCGCCATCCCGGTCAGCACCGTGACGCAGGCCCTGCCGTACCTTGAGCAGGGCAAGGCCGAGCCGGAGCCGTGGCTCGGCATCGCAGTCGAGGACGTCGCCACGGCGCAGTACCTGCCGCAGGGCTACACGGCGGCGAACGGCGTCCTGGTCGACCAGGTGGTGTCCGGCGGTCCGGCCGCGAAGGCTGGCCTCCAGGCAGGCGACGTGATCCTGGCCTTCAACGGCCAGCCAACCCCAACCACGGATGACCTGATCGAGGACGAGTACACGACCAAAGTCGGCCAGACGGTCACCCTCAAGGTCTGGCAGCAGGGGACGGTCGAGACAGTGCGGGTCGTCTTGGGCAACATGCCCAATCAGGGTAGCTGATCTCGGATCATGGTACGGGTCGGGGGCGGATGCGCGACAAGGCGCGCCCGCCCCTTCGCGATGGGCTGCACCGAAACTTCGCGCAATGCCAGTTGTCGGGCCGGTCGCGGCCCGGGATCAGACCGTGTGGTATGACCTGGGCGCAGGTGCGGTACGGGGCACGGCGAAAGGGTTCATCGTTCCGCCTTTGAACCTTTCTGGCGACAAGGAGCCATGACGCTTGCGAGCTGGACGTCTTTCGATCGTGACCATATGCTTCGCCGCCTTGCTCGCGCTTAGCGGCTGCGGCATCGAGCAGGTGTCTGCGACGGCATCCGAGCCGATGGCGACCATCAAGGCGCCTCTCGAGCAGACCGTGTACACGGCCGTGGACTTCGTCGGCCGCGAGGGTCTCCTGGCAGGATACAAGGAGACCCTCACGGGTCCGAGCGCACCGAGTCAGCCGGTTGCAGGCAGCGGTGCAATCTGGCGGACCGCCGACGGCGGAAGGACTTGGCGCCGGACCCAGCTGGGCGACTGGCAGGTTCTCCAGATCGACATGGTCACGGCGCGGGCGGGATACCTGACCGCTACGAACCCGAACTCCGGTTTCGCCGTCCTGCGCACAGGCGACGGCGGCCGGAGCTGGCGGCGCGTGCTGCGGCTCGCCTTCGCGCCGAGCATCGTGGGGACATGGAGTCCCGCAAAGGTCCTTCTGCTCTCTCAGGGAGAGCTGTGGTCCACAGCGGACGGCGGCCGCTCGTGGCACCGCGTCCGGCCCCAGATCCCCGGCATTGCGGCGGCGAGTTTCACGTCGCCGCTTACGGGCTATGCTGTGGCGGGTACGCGCATCCTCGCGACCGACGACGGGGGTGTGCACTGGCACACGCGCTATGTCCTGCCTCAGTCGCTCACTGTGCAGCTCGGCCCGCCCACCGGGGCAACGATCGACGTGCCGCGCGGTGGTCGCGGCTGGGCGTCGTTCACGCTCTCCACCTGTTGGCCGGGAGGATGTCCCAATGTCGTCCTGCACCAGGGTCCCAGCGGACGCTGGCAGATCGTGAGCGGCGAAGATGCAGGTCCGCTCGGCGGCATCGCGGCGTCCGAGGACGGGTTCCCCGGCGGCGCCCAGGGACTCTGGAGCACGGGGCCGGAGTCGGCCGTCTGGAATGGCTCAGGCGGACTCTGGCAGACGGCGGACGGCGGTGCGACCTGGCAGGAGATCGGTGCGCCCGAGGCGCACCAGCCAAGCTCTCCGTTCGTCGCCGTCAGCGGCGTCAGAACAGGTGACCTCTGGGCTGTGGGTCAGGGTGCCTGGGGTGGCTACCTGCTGCACGACACCGAGACTGGATGGCAGCAGGTGCTGCCGCAGCCCTTCCCGGTGTCTGCCGTCGATTTCGTCAGCCGAGAGGTGGGCTACGGCATCGGCCTGAGCTGGGCTCCGCACGCCATCGTCGGCACACGCGACGGTGGCCGGACCTGGACCATGCTGAGCCAGATCCAGGGCAGCCTGCCCATCGCCATCGACTTCACGAGTCCGGAACACGGCTACCTCGCCACCGCAGGCTCGGGCGGCACCCTGCTCGAGACCGGGGATGGGGGGCGTTCCTGGCAGGTGGCGGCGTACTTCCAGGCCCCTCCTGCCTTCCTTGCGTTCCGCGATCCCCTGGATGGTGCGGCGCTCCTCGAGACCGGCCCCGGTTGGCCGCTGCAGTTCGTCCTGCAGGAAACGGCGGACGGCGGGAAGACATGGTACGGAGCCGGTGTTCCGGAAGCACTCAGCGATACACTCGCCAGCGCGACACCGGTTGTCGTCACGTCTGCTGCGGCTATCTTCCCCAGCGCCGCGAATGGCTTCTTTCTCGCTCTGGTCGGCCACGAACCGCAGTTCTGGCAGTTGATCGGCGGCAGATGGCAGGCGCTCACCGTGCCCACCGGCGAGGCGGCGCGCGGGAGCGGCCCCGAGCAGTATCTCGGCGCCGCCATGGCGGCGCCTGCAGCGGACGACGTCTGGCTGACCCTTGAACCCACGTGGTCGCAGGCGGCGGTGCGCGTCATGCGCCTGCATGCGTCCTCATGGCAGATCTACGATCTGCCTCTCCCTCTACGCCTCAACCTGCCTACGGGCAGTGAAGCCGTCTCGAGTTTCGGCCCGGGCCGTGCGGTGCTGCTGACGAACATCGGACCTCTGCTGACGACAGATGACGGCCGGACCTGGCAGAGCCTCTAGGGCCTGAGTCCGTGTCGCTGCAGGCATCCTGAACAGGACTTCCGCGGTTCCGGTCAAGGGACGTCCCGATCCGCAGAAGGCATAAAAAGGCAGGAGCCGCCCTTGAAGGATGGCTCCTGCCGTGTTCTGGACGCTAGTTGCCCAGCGCGTTCGCGAGGGATGTGATGTCGGGTACGCCGAGACCGGTGGCGGCGTCCCAACCGGACCCTGCGCTGTAGTACCAGTTGTCGCCGGCCGTGATGTCGCGCATGCCCTGACCGTGGAGGCCATAGAGCTGCGGCGGCAGGAAGCCGAGATCCGTGCCGGTCGACTGGTTGAGCAGCGCGGCGATGCCGGCCCAGTTCGGCGACGAGAACGAGGTGCCGCCCCAGCCGTCCGTCCAGGGTGCTTGGGCGTTCGTCTGCACCGACGAGCTGTCGTAGATCGAGTAGCCGGTAAAGGGGTCGGCGTTCAAGGCGACATCGGGCACGCCCTTGCCGGTCTGGTTCAGGAGCTGCCCGCCGTAGCCTGTCTGCCACGAAGGCTCAGGCGTGAGGATGCTGAAGCCGCCGCCGGAGCCGCCCGGGTAGAGGGATTTCTTC
>JAJYNV010000083.1 GCA_021786135.1 Bacillota bacterium | reverse complement strand
ACACCACCGCCGGCATCTACGGCGTCGGCGTCGCGGCCATGGCTCTGATCTCGATGGCCGGCATGATCGTCACGCTCGACTCGTTCGGACCGATCACGGACAACGCGGGCGGCATCGCCGAGATGGCGGACATGCCCGAATCCGTTCGTGACGTCACCGACCCGCTCGACGCGGTAGGCAACACCACGAAGGCCGTCACGAAGGGCTACGCCATCGGCTCTGCCGCTCTCGCCGCCCTGGTGCTGTTCTACTCCTTCACGCGCGTGCTCAGCGACCAGACGCACACCGTGATACGCTTCGACCTCTCGAACCCGCTCGTGCTGATCGGCCTCTTCCTCGGCGGCATCCTGCCGTTCATCTTCTCCTCGCGCACGATCGAGGCGGTGGGGCGGGCAGCGTTCCACATCGTCGAGGAAGTCCGCCGCCAGTTCCGTGAGATCCCGGGCATCATGGAAGGCACCGCGTTGCCGGACTACGCCCGCAGCGTCGACATCGTGACCAAGGCCGCTTTGCACGAGATGATCGTGCCGGCCCTGATCCCGGTCCTCGCGCCTCTCCTGATCGGCTTCATCCTCGGCCCGGTGGCCCTGGGTGCCGCGCTGATCGGCTCGATCGTCACAGGCCTCATGCTTGCGATCATGATGACCGCGGGCGGTGGCGCCTGGGACAATGCGAAGAAGCACATCGAGGATGGCAACTTCGGCGGCAAGGGCACGTTGGCCCACCAGGCGTCGGTCACGGGCGACACGGTCGGAGATCCGTTCAAGGACACGGCCGGCCCGGCCATCAACCCGATGATCAAGATCATCAACGTTGTGGCGCTGCTCATCGCGCCGCTCGTCGCGACCCACTTCCTCCTGCACCTCTAGGAGATGGGAATGGCGCCCGTTCCGGCTGCGGCCGGGACGGGCGCCTTGCGTTTCGGGACCATGATGGCGAGAGGTTACGGCTGGCCCTTGCAGGCGCCATAGTAGGCGGCGACCGCATGGAAGGACTCCTTCGGCTCCCACCGTAGCCCCGGATAGGTCTCGCCAGGGCGGTCAGGGTGGATCTTGACGAGGCTGTAGCTTGCCATGTCGAGGTCGTAGGCTGGATCGTCACTGGTCGGGAGGAGCGGCGCGATGAAGGTCATCGCGAAGGCCCCGTCGACGCCCTCGTCGTCGAAGATGCCGAGGACCTCTGAAAGCTCGTGCGCCTGCTCGCTCTCATCCCGCTCATAGCTTCCCTGCCACGCGGGCGGCGTCCTGTCCGGGTTCACGATGGCCCAGCCCCTGCCGCCCGCATCGGCCGCGCCGCGGTAGGTGCAGCAGCCGAATTCGGTGATGACCAGCGGCTTGCCGGCGCCTTGCGACAACGACCGGCGCACGAGCTGGGGGAACTCTGCCCTGATGCGCGCATCGCGGTAGAGATCCGTGGCGACATAGTCGAACAGGCTCCAGTCGACCGTCTCGAGCGGCACCGACGCATAGGTGAGAGGACCTCCGAAGCTCGCTCTCGCGGCCGCATGCGCCTTTGCGAGGAAAGCGTTCAGCGGGGCGTTGTGACGGCCGGCGCGGAGGAAGTCCCAGAGCGACGGGTTCGCCAGACGCTCGAGGAGCGTGCTGCCTTCGACGATGCCCTGCATGAAGAGCGTGAGTTCCGATCCGATGCTGAGTGTCAGGTCGCCTGCGTGGGTGCGGCGGAGTTCCTCGGCGCGGCTCGCCGCCGAAGCGATGTAGGCGAGCGTCGCATCCTGGGTCTCGTCCCAGAGCTCCGGCGACAGCCAGACGCTGAGGCCCTGGTCCAGGGCGAGCGCCGCGGCCGTGCTCAGGCGATCGAGGTCCTGCCCGCAGATGCGCACCGCGTTGCAGTTGAGGTCATGCCGAAGGATCGCGAGCTCCCGGCGCACCATGGACGGTTCGAAATCGGGACGCCAGTCCTGACCCATCATCACTCTGCCGACGTCGTAGCAGATGCCGCGCAGGCGCACGGTGACGACTCCTTTCCAGCCGGAGGCGGAACTGCGTCAGGCACCCCGCAGTTGCGCGCGCACCGCCTCGCGATCCACTCCGAGTCGCGCAAGGAGGAGCGTGACGGCATCCGCGGCGTCACGCCGCGTGAGCGCGAGCAGGACGTGCCTCGGCCCGAAGCGCCTTTTCCCCGCTTCCTGCGACGCTGCCTTGAGCGCGTCCTTGGCCGCCCGGGTGAGCGGCAAACGTTCCGCTGGGCGCCCTCTGAGTGGCGGCGCAGGGCAGGCTTTCGCATCGACACCTACAGCGGCCATGGCCTCCTGGTCGAGCGCTTCGAGGGACGCCCGCGCATCGTCAAGGCTGCGACCGACAGCCCCCAGGCACTCGGACTCCATCAAGAGAGCCAGGAGCAGGTGCTCGGTGCCCACCTTGCGGTCTCCTCGCCGCAGGGCCTCTCGGCACGCATCCAGGTACGTCGCGCCCACGCTGTAGCCTGTCGCGGAGCGGTGGGACTCGTGAGGACTCGGCCCATCCATCGTCCTTCACCTCCCGTACTTCACATGAATCGATTGGCGCGTGACGCCGAGCGCGTCGCCAATCTGCTGCCAGGAGAGACCGCGCTCCCTCGCGACCGCAACCTGATGCGCCTCGAGCCGCTCAGCTAGACGCCGCAAGGCAAGCACGGCGCGCAAGCCCTGCAGAGGATCCTCAGAGCCGACCGGCGGGTACTCATCTCTTTCCATGGCGTCAGTTTGTACTGACACAGAAGCGAATGTCAATATAGACTGACAGTTGGGCGTGAGGCACCACCGGCACGCCAGGGCGTGCCGCCTTGGACGCCTGACGCCCGGGAGACGGGACGTCCGCCGCGGCCTTATCGTGGCGAGCGTCTTCAGGTGTGCTTGGATCAGCGGGCAGGGGTGGGCGTCTCGACCGTGTGGACGTTTTCGCTCGTCTGCTCTGGGCAAAGATGACGTCGGGTGATGAGAAATGAAGGGAACGTCCATCTGGGAGGCGGCTGCGGGAAGGGCTGAGAGCGACGAGCGTGTGCTCTCTGACCTTGCGCAGGTCGCGCGCAGAGAGATCGAGGCGGCTAGGGCGCAGTTCGAGGAAGTGCACGATCCGGATCTCGTCGACCACGCCATCTACCGTCTGCAGGCTGCGGAACGGCATTACGTCTATCTCCTGCGCACGGCTCGCGGCTGAACGCTTCTGACCTCGCTGGACAGGTCATAGACTGCCGCGAGGTGATCGGACATGGCATCGCTCTGGCCGTGGGCGGCAGGGGTCGCGCTGGGTATCGGACTGCTCTACTGGATGGCGCCGGACGTGGCACAGAGCGTGCTCCTGATCGCTCTTCGCCTTCTCGTCGGCGGCGCCGTGATCTACGGTGCGGATCTCCTCGCGCAGCCCTATGGCCTGCACATCGGCCTCAACCCCGTGACCGCAGCCATCCTCGGCTTCCTGGGCGTGCCGGGAGCCGCGGTGCTGCTGCTTTGGCATGGGATCTACGGCTGACATTTCGCCGTCCAGCATCTGCAGGTAGCCAAGGCCTTCTGAGCGAAGCGTGCGCCCAAGACCCTAAGGTTAGGGAGGGCACGCGATGCTGGCGCAAGGGACGCTCGACGGGCAAGTCGCGATCGTGACGGGCGGCGGAACGGGCATCGGACTCGGCATCGCAAGGGAGCTCGGACGGATCGGCGCACGGGTGGTGCTCGCGAGCAGGAGCGCGGAGCATCTCGAGGCGGCGGTCGCGGAGCTGCACGGGGAAGGCATCGAAGCCAGCGCGCAGCAGACCGACGTGCGTGATCCCGAGCAGGTCGACCGGCTCGTCGCCACGACGGTCGAGCGCTATGGGCAGATCGACATCCTCGTCAACAATGCGGCGGGGAATTTCATCGTCGATGCGGACAAGCTTTCGGTGAACGGCTTCAACGCGGTCGTCGGCATCGTCTTGCACGGCACCTTCCACTGCACGCGGGCAGCGGGTCTCGAGATGATCCGCTCCGGGCGCGGCGGGAAGATTCTGAACCTTGTCGCCGCCTACGCCTGGACGGGTGGGCCGAAGACACTCCACTCCGCTGTAGCCAAGGGCGGCGTCGTCGCGATGACGCGTACGCTGGCCGTCGAGTGGGCGCACCATGGCATCCGTGTCAACGCGCTCTGCCCGGGGCCGGTCGACACGGAGATGTCGCGGGCCCAGCTCTGGGCGGCGCCTGAGATCCAGGCGCAGCTCGTCAAATCGGTGCCGGTCGGGCGTTTCGGCAGCGTCGAGGAGGTTGCGCAGGCAGCCTCCTATCTCGTGTCGCCCTTTGCCGACTTCATCAACGGCGAGGTTCTGGTGATCGACGGCGGCGAATGGCTGGGCAAGGGGTTCGCGGGGTAGACGAATCGAAGCGAGCACAAGGGAGGTAGGTGCGTGGACGTCATCGTGGACTCCCGCTGGGTGCAGGGCTTTCCGCCACTGATGCCTCGGCAGGTGGAGAAGAAGCTCGAGCCGGAGGAACTGGCAGAGGTACGTGAGGCGGCGCGCTCAGGAGATCTCTACGTTCGGCTCGACACGCCGGATGGGGAGCGGATCGAGGTGCAGAACCTCTGGTTCAATCCTCATGACCAGAGCCGCATTACCTTCATCCTGCGCAATCCTTAGCATCCGCTGGGCAGACGCCGCCTTCCACGCGCGTCCGTTGCGTGGAGATGGGTTCAGGAGATGCGCCTGACGGCGAGCGGGTCCTCGGGAGCCCGCTCGCCCGTGTCTTTCCACGTCACGCGCTGCGCCTTGCGCATCACTTGTTATAATGGAGAAAGTTTTCACACGGTGGAGGATGACGATGACAGTTCGCACCCGGTATGCGCCTAGTCCCACAGGCTACATGCATCTAGGCAACCTGCGGACGGGCCTTTACGCCTACCTCACAGCCAAGGGCCAGGATGGCAAGTTCATCCTGCGCATTGAGGACACCGACCAGGAGCGCAAGCGCGAGGGTGCGGTCGAGGCGATCTACGACACGCTGACCCGCGTTGGCATAAGGCACGATGAGGGCCCGGATATCGGCGGACCGTACGGACCCTACGTGCAAAGCGAGCGCCTCGATATCTATCATCGGTATGCCCAGGATCTCATAGACCGCGGCGGGGCGTACCGCTGCTTCTGCACGCCGGAAGAGACGGAGACCCAGCGCGCCGCGGCGCGTCTCCACAAGCGGCCGTTTAAGGACGAGCGCTGCCGGGCACTCTCGGCCGAGGAGGTCGCATCGCGTCTCGCCGCCAGCATGCTGTCCGTTGTGCGCCAGCACACGCCGATGACGGGAACGACAAGCTATGACGACGTCGTCTTCGGGCACATCTCGATCGAAAACGCGGAACTCGACGACAGCGTGCTGCTCAAGTCCGACGGGTTCCCGACCTACAATTTCGCTAATGTCGTGGACGATCATCTGATGCAGATCACGCACGTGATGCGCGGCGCGGAATACCTGTCGTCCACGCCGAAGTACATCCTCCTCTATGAGGCCTTCGGCTGGGACATCCCCGTCCATATCCACCTGCCGGTGATCAACAAGTCTGCTACGGAGAAGCTCAGCAAGCGTCACGGCGACGCATCGTTCGAGGACTACTACAACAAGGGATATCTGCCGCAGGCGATCCTCAACTACGTGGCGCTGCTCGGCTGGGCCCCGGGCGACGACGAGGAGTTCTTCACGCTCGAGGAGCTCGTGCAGCGATTCAGCTTCGATGGCCTCTCCAAGTCGCCCTCGATCTTCGACCCCGTGAAGCTGCGCTGGATGAACGGGGAGTATATCCGCAAGCTCCCGTTCGAGGAGTTCCACCGCCTTGCCCTCGCCTGGTATCCGGAGAGCGTCCGGACAGCAAAGGTGGACATTCTCGCGCTCAGCCGCCTCCTCCATAGCCGAATCGCGGTATTTTCCGAGATCCCCGAGCAGGTGGATTTCGCAGCCGCTTTGCCGGACTACGACGTCGCCCTCTATACGCACAAGAAGATGAAGACGGATGCGGCGATCGCTCTCATGAGCCTCCTGGCGGTCCGGGACACGCTCACGCGACTTGTCACGTTCACCAAGGACGATGTGCACCTGGCGCTCGAATCGCTGGCCACGGAACTTGGCGTCAAGAACGGCCAGGTGATGTACCCCGTGCGCGTGGCCCTGTCGGGCAAGGAGTTTACACCGGGCGGCGCGAGTGAACTTGCCGAGCTCTTCGGGCGCGACGAGGCGCTGCGCCGCATCGACGCCGGCATCGCAAAACTGTCGCGGTAATGAAGCGGATCGCTAGAGGCTGAAATTTAGCGGACCGGTATGCGTCGATCCGGCGCGCGAGGCTCGGCTCTGAGAGGCTGCTGGCGCTCAGAAAGGCTTTGTGGCGCGGTTTTCGGCGCGCGCTGCGACCCAGCGCGAAGCCGGCGAAAGATGTGTTGCACGCGCCTTTGGGCGGTGCTATACTCATTCGTGCTGACGTTGGGGAGTGGTGTAACGGTAGCACTACAGACTCTGGCTCTGTCAGTGAGGGTTCGAATCCTTCCTCCCCAACCAGAGTTTCGGCCCAATCGTCTAG
>JAJYNV010000036.1 GCA_021786135.1 Bacillota bacterium | reverse complement strand
CTGGAGGGGCGTTTTGTGGTACAGAAAGCCGCGCACTTCCAAATTTCGCTCGTCCACGTGTAATCGCCCTCCTACGCCTTGCGGCCAATTGCGCGTCGGAGTCTCACACGCCAGACGCACCGCTTTGCAAGGCTGTTTGCTCCCGATCCCGTCCCGGGCGACCTTCTCGGCTAGGCCCTATGGGCCGGCATAACCGTTACCGCCCCTCCAGCGTCGCTGCTCTCCGACGCGCACAGGCCGCATGAGGAGCAACTGCATGCCCAGCAGTCAATACCCAAGAAACCACAGGTGTCTTCGGGCTCTACCCCGCTTTGCAAGGTGGTTCCCTGCGCAGCACCCGAGAAAAGCCCACCAATACCAAAGGCCGTTGTTCCGGTCGGAACCTCTGTGTACACCGTGTTGAGCTTGGTCATTTTGGGCCCACCTCCTGGTATCTACTGGGATCGGGAGCAGCCTCAATGTACTTCTTGTGCTGCTGTGTGTCAATCTATACCTTTCATGTTTGCTCGCACTATATATCCCGTTTCGCGTCACTCGCGCCTTCATTTAGATGACAAGCCAGTAGTTAGCACGCCCTGCTCCGGATCCCGTCCTGGGCGACTTCCCGGCTAGGCACTACGAGTCGGCATCATCGTTGCCGCCCCTCCACCGTCGCAGCTCTCCGATGCACACAAGCCCGTAGGGCCGCAGCGGTAGATAGACCCCAACCCACAGTCGTCGGACTCTGCCCCGCTCTGCAAAGTGCTCCCCTGCACAGCACCTGAGAAAAGCTCACCAATTCCAAACGACGTTGTTGGCACCTCGTCGCCCTCTGTGGCGACCTTGGTCATCGTGAGCCCACCTCCTGGCGTCTGCTGGGATCGGGAGCAGCCCCAATGTAGTTCTCTTTGCCGCCAGATGTCAATCGCTTCCTTTCGTGTGCTAAATCGCCGCCAAGTCCTCCGCTTCGGCTCCGCGCACTTGAGTCTAGCTGGGAATGTCAGTAACTAGCACATCCTGGCTAGTTGTTCATGCTGCACCGTTCCGCAGAGGCGTAACATGCCCGCTCATTTTGAGACGCTGGCGGCCGCACGCGGCGAGGTAGTCGCGCAGAAGAACTTGATGTAAGTAACGTAGTTCGGCGCGTTCGTTGTCCTGCTGGAAGCACGCTGGGTCTTGGCAGAGGCGGATGCAGAGTTGTTGAGGCGAACGTGTCCTGGCGAGATGAGTATAGACTGGGATTTCCACGCAGTCGCCAGACGGGTCAATGCACTTCTATTAAAGTTTTGGGTTGCAGCGCGTCGTCGAATCCCTTGGCCTCTGCCCAGTCCCACGTCGCCCTGCGCACCTTGATTCCTCGCTGTGTGAGTTCCTGAGCGAGCGCCTCGGCAATGGCCTGCACGGCTTCATGTGTCGCCCCCGGCGGGTCCTGGTCGAAGGCGAGAATGACGTCGGTCTCATCGCCCAGAAGCGGCAAGGCGCTCTTCCAGTTGGCGACGCCAGCAATCCCCAGACAGGGCTGTCCAAGTCGGGCTGCTACGAAGTCGGCCTTGAGCGGGCCCTCCGTGATCCAAAGCTGCGAACCTGCGGCGCGTGCGTAGTGGCAGGGAGCGCCGGATGAAGCCCCCTGAGGCTTGTGGGCGCTTGAGAGCCACATGTACTTGCCGTGCTCGCTCTCGCTCGGCCGCACCTGGCATCCCACGATGCGCCCTTCACGGTCACGTACAGGGATGAGCAGGCCCGGCGGGCCGTTGACGACCCAGGCATCGCTCGCCATGTAGAAGCCGGGTACATCTTCGAGGTCCACGCCCTGCGGTGCCCGGCCGGGGACATGTGTGCGATACTCTGCGGCCGCGACTTCTTCAGGCGTAAAGCCGCGCTCCAGAAGCGCCGCAAGATGATGCGGCATGAGCGGCTCCATCTCGATCAAGGCGTGGTAGGCAGCGTTGCGCGCGTCAGCGCTCGCGATCTTCCGGCGCGGCACCGGTAGGTGCTGGGCCGGGCGCTCGTAGGAGTGCCCGCGGATCATGGCGATGACCTCCTGCACGGTGACGTTCTCCACCCTACGCAGGAAGTCGATCACGTCGCCCTGTGCCCCGCAGGCGAAGCACTGCCAGGTCTGGGTGCGAGGAAAGACGACGAGGTTCGGCCGACCGCGATCATCATGGAACGGGCAGGGGCCGACGAGCACCGCGCCGCGGCGGTGGATCTGGATCCGGGTGCCGATGACCTCCTCCACCGCGACGAGAGCCTTGGCTTGCGCGATGTTCATGACGACCTCCCGAAGTCAGTAGACCTTGATCTTGAGGCTCCGGGCCAATCTCGCCGCGTCCTGTGCGTCCTTGGCGCCGAAGAGTTGCACCAGCATGAACGGAGTCCCGTGGATCGGCGTCGCCCGGATCCACCGCAGGCTCGCGGGGAACGGCTGCCATGCGCAGTTGGGGTTCATGGACAGGTCTGCGAGCTCGTCGCGCAGCCACTTCTCGACCTCAGGCCGACGCACGAGCATGCGGACGAGCTTATCGGTCGTCCTTGTCGGCACGTCCGACTCGATGCGGACTTCGAGCGTCGGCACAGTGCCGCCCTGAAGATCGCGGTTCGTCACGCTCAGCGTGAACTTGTACTCCGTCTGCAGCGAGTCTTGCATCGGCGCCCTCCTCTCAAGAACAGCGCTCTCCCGCCTCCGGCTGCGCGAAGGCGGGAGAGGGCAGCGGTGCGGTTCAGGGGTAGAGCGTGACGTCCTCCATGATCTTGTAGCCTTCCTCCGAGACCTCGAAGTACCGCCGGATCGCCTCGGTTCGGTCCTCCGGCATCGGCTCGTCGCCGACTTCTTTCGTCCAGTACTCCTTCACGCACTCGAAGAGCGCGTCTTCGGCTCCCTGGCCGCTACGGTGGATGGTGGCCGTAAGATCGTCGCTGTGTTCGGTGATGAGAACGAAATAGGTCTCGCTGCTCGAAGAACCGGTAGCCTGCATGCTGACCCCTTTCTGGGGAGGGCGAGGCCCTCCCCTGCTAACCGAAGAGCGCGATCTGCTCTACGGGGTTGACGCGCTTACGCCTGTGTAGCGACGCTCGGGCGATGGCCAACATATCCGGGTGCGGCAACGGAATGACGGGAGCCTGCCACTCGGCGGGGACCTCTTCTCCGTCATCTGCAGCGACGTCTTGCGGCGCCACGGTCTCGACCGCGATCTCGGACTCCTCGATCTCGTCCGTCGCCTGCCGCCAGACCTCGGAGAGGTCGGGCAGGTCGTCGAGACCGAAGGCGAGCGCCTGCACCAGCCTGAGCGTCGTGTTCGAGCCCTCGGCGAGGGCCTGGAGCCCTTCGGCCGAGAAGCGTCCCTCGACGGCCTGTGAGGCCAGGAGCTTTTCGGCCAACACCTGCAACACGGTGCTTTGCATCGTGTCCTCGTAGGCGAAGAAGTGGACTCGCACCGGCTGCGTCTGACCGATCCGCCACGAGCGGCGGCTGGCCTGGCGCATGGTGAAGAGGCTCCAGCCCGTCTGCGCCCAGATGATCGTCGGGAACTCCAGGAGGTCAAGGCCCGTGGCGACAAGTCGCGGGTGGCAGATCAGCACGTCCTCTTTGTGGGACGCGATCCACGACTCGCGCTGCTCGCCGGGCACGTCCTTCGTGAGCAGGGCGACCGAGAGACCCTGATCCTCGAGCATCTCCTTCAGCCGGTGAGTGAAGTCGTAGGTGCCAGTGAACTCCGCGAAGATCACCGTGCGTCGTCCCTTGGCCGCCTCGCGCAGCGCAAGGGACGCGATCGCCGTCTCCTTGGGCAGCAGACGGTTGGGGTAGATTGCAGAGGGTACTCGCATCGCCTTGCCGTACTTGATGGGCTCTTGCGACCACACCCTGTCCGGGTATGCGAGCGCCGCTTGGACGTAGGTGCCGATCGCCTTGTGCTGGCGCTGCTTCAGCGCGGCGCTCACCGCCTGGCCGAGCGCGTTGTTGAGACTGTCCACCATCTCCTTCTGCTTCTCGTTCATCGGGATGATGTGGACCTCCTCCTCATAGGAGGGGAGGTGCGTCTCGATGTCCTGCAGCTCGAGGAAGACGGCGCGGCCGAGCAGCCGGTCGCCATAGATCGCCGGGTGGATGCCAGGGCGTTCGGATGTCGAGCTCCTCGGCTTGCCATTCTTGATGAAGTGCCTCTCCTCGGTCACGCCGTAGGAGCGCACGAACTGCATGAGCCCCTTGAAGCCGTACTCGCGCAGGCGCTTGGGCTGCGTGCGCTGCAGATGCCAGTACATGTCGCTGGCCTTGCCGCCGAGCAGCGTGCCCGTAAGCATCCCGGTGCGCTTCGCCAGGCGCACCAGGCGGCCGATGCTGTGACCCTGGATCGAGTCGCCCTTCTCCTCGTGGATCTCGTCCGCAAGCAGCACGTCGAACGTGCCTGCCGGCAGGCGCTTGCTCCAGAGCTTCGAGCGCGCGATGCGGTGCGGGCCGCTCGGGTCAGCCTGCCAGAGCGGCTCGCCGCAGGAGACGCACTTGGCGTTCGTCACCCCGCGCGTCTTCATGTCGTCTGGCTCGAACACCGTGAACATGCCATCCTGGCGCTCGCGGCGCACGAGGGCACCGCACGAGGGGCACTTGTAGTAGGTGTGGCCCTTGCGGTCCACACGCTTCGCGGCGAGCGTCCAGTTCCACTTGAGCTTGGCGCTGTCGCGCCCGACGATCCAGACCTCGACGCCCTGCGGCTTACCGAGCAGCGCAGGGATCGCGTTCATGGCGTCGCGCCAGTCGCGTACGCGCCGGACCTGGACGGCCGGGATCGTCTGCTTGACCTCGCGTTCCCACTTGGGAACGAGGTGGCCTGGGCAGTGGACCAGGATGCGGCCAGGCTTGCCGTTTAGGTACTCGTAGGCAGCGGCGATGCCGATGATCGTCTTGCCGACGCCCTGCTCCCCGACCATCCAGACCGAGCGCTCGCCGCTCAGCCAAGTCTTGATCATCGCCTCCGCGGCGTCGGCCTGAGCCGGGAAGAGCCTCCGCAGCATCGCCGGCGGCGCCCGTGCCAGGTGTGTGCAGCGCGGTCGTGGCCAGGTGCTCGCCGAGGGCCTTGCCGAAGTGGCGCATGTAGGCGTCGATGTGCGTGATTGCCGTCACGTCGAGGTCGGGAGCGTCGCGCCCCTGTGGAATGACGAGCTTCCCCTGGCGGAGCATGCGGCTCACGACATCCTCGGAGTCCGCGATGTCCACTTCCGCGCCTTGTGGCGCGTTGCCCTCGTGGCGCCAGGGCTTGATCTTACCGAGGCGTTGGAACTCCCGAAGCAGGTCAGTGCTCCACTCTTCGGTGATGGGGACGTTCGTCGAGCGGTGCAGGAGGCTGAAGAACGCCTCCTCCATCGTCTTGTTGCCCGGCAGGAGCGACGTGCCGCTCTCGCACGTCTCCGCGATGGCGACGATCTGCATGGTGGAGTCGTCGATCGCGCGCGTGAATGTGCGGCACTTGACCGGATGGGCGTAGATGTACGTCTTGGTGCCGGGCTCCGTGAAGCTCATGGTGGTGCCCTGCAGCCTCTTCTGGTCGCCGCTGCGCAGGAGGCGGTCGAGGGACTTGATCGAGCGCTTGTCACCGGCGCAGGAGAGGTAGCGCAACTGACGGTCCTTGGAGGGCTCGCAGGCCAAGCTGTCCACGAAGGCGTAACCCATGTCGCCGTTGCCGCTTCGGTAGTACAGCCTAAGCACTCACTTTACTCTCCTCTTCGACCTCTCCCTCGCCATCGGACCGCAAGACGCTGATCTCGCCGTTCTTGTCGATGGCCGTGACCTCGATCGAAAGCACCTGGCGGACAGTCGTGACCGGCTCGCCGTTCTCGTCCTCTTCCTCCGTCTCGACCGGTGTGCGCACGACACGACCCTTGACGACGTGACGGTTGTCGCCCATGCCTACGGCGCCGTTGAACCTGCCGGTGGCGAGCTGTAGCGCGACGTGGCCCGTCTTGAGCGGTAGGGGCGGAGTCTCATCGAGTGCGATCTGTCCGCGCGTAACCGCCGTGATGGCGTCCTGTGCGAGCGTCGAACGCTCGAGGATCTCCTGTACCTCTTGCGGGGACCGCCAGAGCGAGCGGAACGGCTCCACCTGCTCGCGCATAAACGGCGCGGGCGTCTGGTAGATCGCCTTGCCGTAGGGCAGCCCCTGGTAGCCGTTGCGAGACTTCGTCTGCTGGACGAGGTCTTCGATCTGCTCCTTGGTGGGCTGTCCAGTCTTGAACATGCGGGTGAGCAGGAGCACGTCGTGGCCATTCCCCGTGGTGTAGCTGTGGAAGACGTCGTAGCCGAACAGCGCGTAGTGCAGCACGGACTCGAGGTGCGAGCTGTAGACCGTGAGCGCGAGCACGCCGTCGCGGACGAGGTGCGTGTGCGCCCAGCGGACGATCTGCTTGGTCCGGTCGAGCTCGTCCTCGCCATGCGCGACGATGACCTTTCAGTCTGCCGAAGCCACAGGGCAGCGACGATGAGCGTCTTGCCGCCGCCGGTCGGGATAACAACAAGCTGCCTCCTCACCCCCCGGCGGGCCTCGGTCACAACGGCCTCGACGGCCTCCT
>JAJYNV010000227.1 GCA_021786135.1 Bacillota bacterium | reverse complement strand
GGCTTCTCTGTGGCCGTGCTCCGATGAGTACGCGGGGCAGCTGTCCCTGCGTGGAGCCCATCAGCGAAAGAACGCAGCCTTGGCCAAGGCAGCGCTCGAGATTCTCACCTCTCGCGGGCTACCTGTGCCCTCCGACGCGGTGGCGCGCGGTTTCGCGTCAGCGCGCTGGCCGGGCCGACTCGAGGAGATCGACGGTGTGCTTCTCGACGTCGCTCACAACCCGGACGGGGCGGAGATCCTCGCGACTGCGCTGCGCGAGCTCTACCCCGGGCGGCCGGTCGAGTTCGTGTTCGGGGTCATGGCGGACAAGGACTTCCCCGCCATCCTGCGGGCCTTGGCGGGCGTAGCCCGCCGACTCCATCTCTGCCCCCCCCTTACTGACCGGTCGCTCGCACCGGCCCGGTGCGCTGCCTCAGCAGCGGCGCTTGGCCTGTCGATCTCGTCGTACTCGAGCTGCGCCGATGCGCTACAGGCGGCGCGAGAGGCAGCGGGCGCACGCGGTCTGGTCTGCGCGACGGGGTCCTTCAGCACCGTCGCTGAAGTACGCCGCGTCCTTCTCGGCGAACGCGCGCTGGAGGATGAACAATGGACGTAGCCCGACTCAGAAACCTACTGGAGGAACTCCGGCCCGGACGGGTAGACGTCAATACGGCGCTGACGGAGCTGAAGGATCTTCCGTTCGCCGAGCTGGACTACGCCACGGTCGACCACCATCGCGCGTTGCGGCAAGGGGTTCCAGAAGTTATCCTCGGGCAAGGCAAGACTGCGGAGCAGGTTGCCGGCTGGCGCGGGAGCTCATGCGCACCGGCCAGAACGTCCTCGTCACGCGCGCCGATCCCGAGCAGGCCGCGCATCTTTCCGAGGCGCTCATCTGCGCGGGAACCGCCGACCTGCCGGTCGCCGAGGAGTGCGCCGAGATGCTACGCGCCTTCGGGTTGTCCTTCGAACGCCTTTACGACGTCGGCGTCGCCGGGCTCCACCGGCTTCTCTCGCGCCGCGAGATCTTCGACCGCTCGGCCCTGGCCATCGTCGTGGCGGGAATGGAGGGCGCGCTGCCGAGCGTGGTCGGCGGCCTCGTATCCATCCCAGTGATTGCGGTGCCCACCTCCGTGGGCTACGGGGGCGTCGGAGGACTTGCCGCCCTGGCGGGCATGCTCACGAGCTGCGCGGCTGGCGTCACCGTATGCAACATCGACAATGGCTTCGGCGCCGCGTTCGCCGCGATTCGCATCCTCCAGTCCACGCCGCGCTATAGACTTGATTCACGAGGCCCAGCATGAAAGGAGCGGCGGATTGGTAGCCCCTTCGGTGTTAATGATCGTCGGAACGGATACGGGCGTTGGCAAGACACGGACCGGCCGCGCGCTGGCACGGCGGCTTTGCCGAGGTGGCCGTCGGATCGTGGCGATCAAGCCCTTGGAAACGGGCTGCACCGGTCCCCCGACGGAGCGGGAGGATGGTGTGGTGCTCGCACGCGCGACGGGGCAGGTCGAACCGGGACACGCGCTCCTGCGGTTTCGCGATCCCGTCGCCCCGCCGGAGGCGGCCGACCGTGAAGGCCGCCAGATCGATTTCGAGGCGCTTGTGCGGCGCGCGCGAGAACACGCCGCGCGCGCCAGCATCGCCCTGGTCGAAGGGGCCGGCGGCCTCCTCTCCCCGATCACTTGGGAACGGAGCGCGGTCGATCTGGGACGAGCGCTCGATGCGCGCGTGCTCCTTGTGGCGGGCGATCGACTCGGCACCATCAATCACACGTTGATGGCGCTCCAGGTGCTCGAGCTTGGCCGCCTGGATGTGATGGGCATCGTCCTCACCGCGCCCGAGCAGCCGGATGCCTCGACCGGCTCCAACGCCGCCGCCATCGCGAGGCTCTCCGGGCCTCGCCGCATCCTCAGCGCGCCTCGGCTGACCAGCCTCGAGGACGCATCTCGACACCTTGAGGAGGTGACGAAGTGGCTCGATCTCGCGTGAGCGGCAAGTCGGCAGCGCGGCGCAAAACTCGGGCTCGGCGTGGGACGGAGCCGGATTCTTCCACCTGGACATTTTTGACCAACCACGCGCACATCCTGCTGTGCATCGCACGGGAGCCCGAGGTGCGAATGCGGGACGTGGCGAACGTCGTCGGCATCACCGAGCGCGCCGTGCAGCGAATCGTGGCTGACCTGGAAGAAGCCGGCTACATCATGCGAATTCGGCATGGTCGCCGCAATCGGTACGAGGTCCGGGAGCATCTTCCGATTCGCCACCCGATCGAGCAACACGTGCGGATCTCATCGCTGATCGCGCTCGTCCACGGTAAGCGAGAGGACGACGACAAGGCCAGAGGCCGTCCGTGAGCACGACCGTCGACGCCGGCGCCTTCCGCTGGACGGAAGCCGAGGTCGTCCGGGCCCTGGGGCTTTGGCAGAGCTCGTGCGAGGATCGAGCTTTTCGCCGAGTCTCGACCGACAGCCGCACCCTCGCCGCCGGTGACCTCTTCGTCGCGCTTCGGGGCGCGCGCTTCGATGGACACGACTTTCTGGAACGAGCCGTCGGCGCGGGTGCCGCGGGCGCGGTGGTGCAGCGGCTCCCGGTCGGCGCTCCAGAATCGCTGCGATACTTCGTCGTGCGGGACACGCGCGACGCGTTGAGGCGGCTCACGCGGCATCGTCGCCTCCACCTGCCGGCGCGTGTCGTGGGGGTGGTCGGAAGCAACGGCAAGACCACCAAGGAGCTCATCCGCGCCGCCCTGGCGCCGAGGTACCGAACCCACGCCACCGAGGGCAACCAGAACAACCAGGTCGGGGTGCCCCTGACGATCCTGTCAGCATCGGACGCCGCGCAGGTCCTGGTGGTCAAGATGGGCACCAACGAGCCCGGAGAGATTGCGCTCTTGACCGACGTCGTGCGACCCGACGCGGCCGTCGTCACCGCGATCGGCGAAGAGCACCTCGAGGAGCTCGGGACCGTGGACGGAGTCCTGGCGGAGGAGACCGCGGTTCTCCGGGGCCTCAACGCCGAGGGTCTTGCCCTCGTGGCCGAGGAGCCGGGGGCGCCCGTCGAGCACGCCCGGAAGGTCGTGGGCCGAGAGCGCACACGTGTTGCGGGGTTCTCCGATGCGGCGGATCTCCGCCCGGATGACGGCTGGCGTAGCATGAGCTTCGAACGTGACGGCACGACCCGCTGGCGCTGGCGAGGGGTTGCGGTGCATCTGCCGCTACCAGGACGCTGGAATGTTCGAAACGCCCTGCTCGCGCTGGGGCTAGCTGAGGCGTGGGGCGTGGAAGCGGAGCGGGCGGCGCGCGGAGTCGAGGGAGCTGCTGTTCCACCGCTGCGCGGAGAATGGCGAAGCATCGGGAGCCTCCGCGTGCTGGCGGACTGCTACAACGCCAATCCGCCGAGCCTGTGGGCCGCAGTCGAGCTACTGGCCGCGCTGCCGTCCGATGGTCCGAAGGTTGCCGTCCTGGGAACGCTGCGGGAGCTCGGCGTCGAGAGCGATGTGCTCCATGAGCGTTGCGCCGCGATGATCGCCCGTCTTGCCGCCCGCGAGCTCGACCTGGTGGTGGCGCCCGGCGCGTTCGCGCGCGTTCGAGCCCTTCGCCGCAACGCTGGGAGACCGGCTCGTCATGTGCGGCGATCCGACCGGGGCCTACCACGCCGCGCGGCCCCAACTCCGACTCGATAGCACGTTGCTGCTCAAGGCCTCGCGCACAAAGGCGCTCGAACGGTGGCTGCCGCTCCTGCAACGGGACTTTGCCACGGACGGATGAGGTCTTGTCCGCGCCATGCCGCAGACGCCCAGCGTGGCGGTGCTCCTCCCGGAACCAGCCTGCTCGGTCACGAACGCCTACTTCGCCAACGACGGAGTTCTGGAAGGCGGCGTCGTCGCGGGTCAGCCTCGCAGAGTGTTCCCCACGCACGTGGGGATGAACCGAAACGTATCTCACGCCCATCGCGCCAAGCATACGAATCATGTCGAAAATGCCCACCAACGATGCGCTGGGGTAACGGCTCATGGCGCAAAGAGCCTCGCCACCGCTGCGGGATTCGAGGGAAAGTAGGCATGTATATAGGAGGCGGTGAGCCGGCCCAGGCGATACACCGCCTCGCTTGTCCTGCCACCGTTCGGGCACCCGCCGCGTGCGATGGGCGCAAGCCCGGTTTCGGTCCGCGAATGGTGAAACGTGTGCCCGCGCAGCGTACCCTCGGGCAGGGCGACGCGTTGCAGCGCGAGTGCCGTCAGGCGCGGTTGCATCACGGCCTGGCCAGGCAGGAGCCCCGCCATCTCGGCGCGCCGGCCCTGCGCATCGGTAAGCGACTCGAGCAGGTACAACATCCCACCGCACTCAGCCACAATGGGTTTGCCAGCCGCATGATGGGCGCGGATGGCCTCGCGCATGTTGCGGTTGTTCTCCAGCACCGATAGATGCAGCTCCGGATAACCGCCCGGCAGATATAGGCCGTCTGCAGCGGGCAGCGCCGAATCCGCGAGCGGAGAGAAGAACCGAAGCTCTGCACCTAATGCGCGTAGCACATCAAGATTGGCGCGGTAAATGAAGGAGAACGCCGCGTCGTGCGCCACCGCGATCCGTACACCGGCAAGCTTCTCGGGCAGTGCGGTCGTTGCCACGGGTGCGAACGCCACCGGCGCCGGCAGCGCATCGTCCGTGAGCGTCAGAGCCAAGGCACTGCGTTCGAGGCGCGTATCGAGATCGCCGATCTCGCCCGCCTGCACCAGCCCCAGATGCCGGTCGGGCAGGGCGATGTCCGCTTCGCGTGGCAGCCAGCCGAAAGAGCGCACGCTGGGCGGCAAACTCTCGCTGAGCATCCGGTAGTGGCGTTCGCCAGCGACACGGTTGGCAAACACGCCGGCCACGTTTATGTCTTGGCGATAGTTTGCGAGCCCGAAGGCGACGGCGCCGAAGGTCTGCGCCATGGCCGAGCCGTCAATCACCGCGAACACCGGGATGCCGAACCGGGCGGCGAGGTCGGCGCTGGATGGATCACCGTCGAACAGGCCCATCACGCCCTCGATCAATATCAAATCGGCCTCTTCAGCCGATTCATACAAGAGTTGGCGGCAGTGGTCCTCGCCGCCCATCCACAGGTCGAGCTGATAGACCGGGTTGCCCGAGGCCCGCTCCAGGATCATGGGGTCGAGAAAGTCCGGACCGGTCTTGTATACACACACTTTACGGTCGCGGTCGCGATGGAACCGGGCCAGCGCCGCGGTCACGGTGGTTTTGCCCTGGCCCGAGGCGGGTGCGCTTACAAGCAAAGCGGGGCAGTGGCGGACGCCGCTCACAATTCAATTCCTTTCTGAGCACGAACACCGGCCTGGAAGGTGTATTTGACCGCCCGCATCTCCGTGACCATGTCGGCGAGCTCGATCAACTCGGGTGGGGCGCTGCAGCCGGTGACGACCACGTGCTGGCGCACAGGCCGCGCGTGCAGCGCCTCCGGCACTTGCGCGAGCGGTACATAATCGTACTTCAGCGCAATGTTGAGCTCGTCGATCACGACCAGGGCAAAGGTGGGGTCGGCAAGCAAGCGCCGCGCCTGCTCCCAGGCAGCCTGCGCCGCACGCGTGTCGCGTTCGCGGTCCTGCCTTTCCCAGGTGAAGCCTTCGTCCATGACATGGTAGTCCGCTTCTGCTCGGCAGCGGAAGAAGGTTTCTTGGCCAATGCTGTGCGCGCCCTTGATGAACTGCACAATGCTGACACGCATGCCGTGCCCGTGCGCGCCACGATACCGAACGCCGAGAAGATCTTGCCCTTGCTGTTTCCGGTATTCACCACCAACGCGCCGCGGTCGGCGGTCGCGGACGCGGTCCGGGTGTGCCCGGGGAACCACCCAAACTTTTCCACGGGCACCAGACATTACCAGTCCTCTTTTAGAGTTATACCACGAGCACCCAGATACGCCTGTAGTGTCTTCCGGGAGCGGCTACCAGCCTCGAGGGCGGCGATGAAGGGGTGGTAATCAACTGCGGGTCCCCCCACCCCACCAGCACCGGCCAGGCGAAAGGGCCTCGGTACCCGAGGCCGTGACCAGGTGGGGGGGGCACGGTAACCCAGGTAGGCAGAGCTCGGCCTAGAAGCAACTAAGTGGCTCCTACTCCCGTTGGTCGGGTTGACTTTGTCAAAAGTCAACCGGGAGAGACTTAGCCCCCACAGGCTTGAGCGAGGCTCTACTACTCCCGCTTAGGGTCCAGCATGGCGATCACCGGTAGACTCCTTGCCCCAGCCGCCAGCCCAGCACCAGGGCCAATAGGTTGGCCCCCCAGACCCCCAGCTCGGCGGGGATCATGCCTGAGAGGGCCATGATCTTGCCCAGGCCGAAGACCAGGTAGTAGCCGATAGTGAGGACCAGCGAGTATCCCAGGGCGATCCCCGGGCTGGCCGCGCGGCGGACCGCCACCGGCAGCGCCAGGAAGAGCACCACCAGGTTGGCCAGGGGCACTGCCAGGGCGGAGTACAGCATGACTTTGGCCTCGAGGGCCTCCCTGGGAGCGAGGGTGGGTTCCTGCAGCTTGCGCCACCAGTGGGTGAGGGGAAACTGGGAT
>JAJYNV010000116.1 GCA_021786135.1 Bacillota bacterium | reverse complement strand
TCTCAGGGAGCGGCACGCCGCGGAGCCTCGCCAGGAAAGCTCGGCCGTATGAGCGATCCCGGGCTACCGCTGCATCGTGCTCCGGCGCTTCTCCCAGGGTATCATCTCATGCACGCAATCGCGTCGCTGCCCCTCATGCCCACCGTGACGCCCAGCGCCTCGGCCGCCGGGGTCACGGACTCCATCGGAGCCGCGAGGAGTTCCTCGATGTTGCGGACGCCGACGGCCCTGGCCGCGACGATCTCCCGCCCGCGCAGTCTGGTCGACAGGAGAGCGACGTCGAGCGCGCCGCACATCAGGAAGCCCTTGTCCGTCGTGACCACCACGAGGCGGGTGCGCGGGAGTTCCACCTCGATGCCAACCGCTGTTCCGCCATCGATCGCCACGGGCCGCATGAACACCAAGCCCGCCACCTCCCGCCATGGCATATGCGGCGGCGAGGCAGCGGGCCAGTCTTGCTGCGCGGATTTCAGCCGAGGGTCGCGTGGGCGATCTGGTCGAGACGCTCGAGGTAGAGCTCCTGGAGTCGCATGGTGACGGGGCCCGGTTCCCCGTCACCCACCTTCCGGCCGTCGATCTCGACGATCGGCATGACGAACGACGTGGTGCTCGTGATGAACACCTCGTCCATCTGCATCAGTTCCTCGGCCGAGGCGAAGCGTTCGGCGACAGGCATCTTCTCCGCCTGCGCGAGTTCCAGCACGACGCCGCGCACGATGCCGGAGAGGATCCAGTTGCTTGCCGGCGCGGTCACGATGCTGCCCTGGTGCACCATCCAGATGTTCGTCGCGGAGCCTTCCGTCACGCCCACGCCGGCCCGCACCTGGAGTGCCTCGCGCACGCCGCGGTTCGCGGCCTGCTGACGGGCGAGCACGTTCGGCAGCAGCGATACGGACTTGATGTCGCACCTGAGCCAGCGCAGGTCTGGCACCGTGATCGCCTTGACTCCGTGCTGCAGGGCACCCTGGTCCACGGGCGCATCCTTGAGGTAGGCGATCACCGTCGGCTGAACCACGGCGGGGAACCGGTGGTCGCGAGGCGCGACGCCGCGTGTCACCTGCAGGTAAAGCGCCGCCTGCTTCATCTCGGCGCGATGGAGGAGCTCCTCGGTGACGGCGCGAATCTCGGAGCGCGTGAACGGGAGATCGAGCTCGATCGCCTGGGCGGAGCGCTCGAGGCGCTCGAGATGGCGGTCGAGATCGACGAACTGGCCGCCCCAGACGAGCGCCACTTCGTAGACGCCATCGGCGAACTGGAGTCCGCGCTCATCCACAGGCAGGAGCGCCTGCGAGTAGTCGAGATACTTGCCGTTCAGGTAGATCAGCATCTGACGTATCCTTCCTTCCTGAGCTTGCGGCCGGAGGTGCCTACGCGAAATGTCCACGTGCCTTGTCACCGGAGCCACCGGCGCGATCGGCACCGCCATCGCTCGGCGCTTGGCCCTTCCCGGCAACACGATCGTCCTGCACTATCACATGCATCGAGAAGAGATCGATGCACTCGCCGCGCAAATTACTGCGCTTGGCGCAGGGGCCATCCCTGTAGAGGGCGATCTGCGGGACCTCCGAGCCGTCGACGGCCTTGTCCAACGGGTAATGGACGAGGTCGGCACGCCGCACGCTGTGGTGCATGCGGCAGGTACCAGTCAGTTCGCCCTTTTGCAAGACCTTCCCTTGTCCGAGTGGCGAAACTTGCAGGATGTCCATCTTGGTTCCGCCTACCGCCTTCTCCATGCCTTCCTGCCTGGCATGATCGAGCGGCACTACGGCAGGTTCGTACTGATCGGATCGGTCTACGGCGAGCGCGGCGGAGCGATGGAAGCTGGCTACGCTGCCGCCAAGGCGGGCTATTCCGCCTTGGCGCGCGCCACCCTGGGCGAGGTGGGGCGCAGCGGCGTGACGGTCAACGTCGTGGCGCCCGGAGCCATCGATACGCCGATGCTCGCCCGCCTTAGCGACCAGGAGCGCCACGAACTGAGGGCCCAGATCCCCCTCGGCAGACTCGGCCGCCCCGAAGAGGTTGCCGCAGCTGTCGCCTTTCTGCTCTCGCCGCCGGCGGGTTACATCAGCGGCTGCACGCTGCGTGTGGACGGCGGCTACTCGATATAGCGGGTGATTTCCTGAAGCGGCCTACGCTTCCAATCGGGCGGAATCTCCTCGGGGTGACCGAGCAGGAGGCAGCAGGTGATCTCTTCGCCATCCCTGCAGCCGAGAAAGCTGCGCACGGCCTCTTTGCGGGTAAGTTGGCCCGTGTTCCAGCGCACCCCAACCTCACGTTCCCATGCGACGAGCTGCAGCGCATAGGCCGCCATCATGCAGGAGGCGTAATCCTCCTGGCGGCGCTTCTCGTCCTCGACCACCGCCTGCAAGACGTAGACGACAGCCGCCGCATCCTCCACCTCGGCCCGGATGGCCGCGAGATCGCCAACGGGCTTGCCGTCCTTCGCGGCGCGCTGACGCTGCAGTTCCACGCGGAGATCGGCCAGCCGAGCGATCGCCTGTCCACGCACGACGACGAACCGCCATGGCTGTGTATGCTTGTGGTTCGGGGCATGCGAGGCCATCTCGAGCATCTCCTCGATCAGGCCGTCAGGAAGCGGACCCGGACGAAAACGGTAGACCGTGCGGCGCTGCCGCACGGCCTTCGCGACAGGATGAGACTCCATTATTCCAGCATGCCTCCAGCAATGAAGGTGCGCCGACGCAGCCGCCCGCCTTCGCCGCGCCCAACCCGAAGCAGTCCAGTTTCAAGGGTACCCTCGCCACGCTCGACGCTGCGGCGGACACGGCTGATCGTGGCGGTGGATGCTCCGGTGACCTGAGCGATCATCTCATAGGTGCTGCCCTCAAGAAGCTGAGCCGCGACTTCCACCCGCTGCGCCGCGTCCCGGAGCTCGCCGGGGGTCCACACCTCGCGCAACAGGTTCTCGAGCTCCCGTGGATCCCGGCATGAAGCCACGACCCGCGTCAACAGCCCGAGATTGTAGGCGCGAAACCCGTCCTCCGTCATCCTAACCACCCCTCTTTCACTGGACTGCCAGCGTGTAGACGGTACTGCGGTTCCTCCCCGCGCCCTTGCTCACATAGAGCGCTTGGTCGGCTGCCCTGAGCAGCCTGTCGACATCATCGGCATGATCGGGGAACGTCGCGATGCCGATGCTGACCGCAAGCGGGATATCAATACCGACCTGTATCGCCTGCACCGCCAGGCGGATGCGTTCCGCGACCTGACGCGCGGCCTCGCTCGGAGCATCGACGAGCAGTGCGATGAACTCGTCTCCTGCATAGCGTACCACGATATCGCCGCTACGCACTTCCCGGCGCAAGACAGCCGACAATTCGCGCAGGAACTCGTCCCCAAGGGCGTGACCGAACTGGTCGTTCACCGACTTGAGGCAGTCGGTATCGATCATCAGCACCGAGAGCGGCTGCCCAGAGGCGCGGGCTTCCGCAAGGAGACGCGGCGCCTCTTCGGTGAGATAGCGCTGGTTGTGGAGGCCCGTGAGGCCGTCGGTGACGCTCAGCACCCGCATCTTGCGGTAAAGGTGTCTCGTCTCGGCGTATAGCCGCGCGTTCTGGATGGCAAAAGCCGCGTGCCGGCCGAAGACCTCCGCCATCCTGAGGTCAGGCTCGGTGAAGAAGTTCGTGCCGCGATGGGTGACGCGCAAGACGCCCACGACCTGCTCCTCCAGCTTGAGCGGGATGAAGATGGCTGAGGTGGAGAGGTCCGGCGTGCCGGGTATGTTCACCGAACGCGGATCGTGCTCGAGGTCACCCGTCATCACCTGCTCTCCGGAGCGCGCCACGAAGCCGGTCACGCCCTGGCCGATCGGCACCGGCCAAGAGCGGAGCACCATCGCCTCGTCGTCCGGGACGCCGGGCGAGATGTCGGAGGCCTCCGGAATGAGCTGCTGCCCGTCGTCCGACAGGAGATAGCAGATGACGTAGTCGGCCTTCGTCAGGCGCCGCAGCACAGCGACGACGCCGCCGAGCATGGAGCCGAGCTCGTCGCCCTGCTCGAAGCTGCTGGCCTTGAAGATCTCCTCGAGCAGCTCGCGCACCTTGCGCTGGTCACGTGCCTCGGCGGAGAGGAACGCGGACAGATATCCGATCACGCCGAGGAGCACGATCATCACGACGTCCCGCGCGATGAAGTGGGCCGTAAGGGGACCGACCAGGGCGGGCGCGAGGCTCAGGACCGCTGCGACCAGCCCGACCAGAAGGACCCGCCGGAAGGGGGAGAACATCGCCGCGCCCGCGACGACGAGCAGATAAAGCGGCCAGAAGGGCGAATCCTGTCCGCCCGTGGACATCACGGTGACTGCGACCAGCACGATGGCGAGGTAGGAAGGGTCGGTGCGCCGCGTCAGGCGCGGGCGCAAATAGGCGAAGACGGCCACCGCCAGCGCGACGGCGGAGACCACAATAAGCCAAGCCCAGTTGGGGTTGGGCACGGCGCCTGGCCACAGTGTCACGGCGAGGGTCAGCAGGATGCTGACGACGAACAGGCCGGCAACAGCTCTGCCGTACTGTGCCTCAGCTGTTCCCCTGTTCACGCGCGTCGCCTCCGGTCCGGCCTTTCGACGCGCAAGCAGCACTATCCTTTGTCCACAATGTAACGATGTCATGACAGGAGTGACAGATCTCCTGGCCAGGTGCCATCCTCCGGAACGATCGCTCCTAGCCCGCTCCGCCTCCGCTGCCTCCGCTGCTGCCGCTGCCGCTGCTGCCGCTGCTCGATCCACTGCTGCCGCTGCTGCCACCGCTCGAAGAGCTGCCACCGCCAGACGATGAGGAGCTCTGGGACAATAACTGCATCAGGGCCTGGCGCACAGCGGCTGCGATCGTCTGCGCCATGCGCGGCGACTGCACGATCTTTTCCATCGATGCCTCAAGCGCCTGCTGGCCGGTAGGCGTCGAAAGCGCGGACTGCAAGGCGGAACTCGCGCCTTGCGAGGATGACGATCCTCCGCTCGATCCGCCACTCGAACTCGAACCGCCCATCGCGCTGCCGCTCGATCCGCCGCTCGACGATCCGCCGCTCGACGATCCGCCGCCCGACGATCCGCTACCCGACGAGGAGGACCCGCCGCCGCCAGAGGACGTATTAGACCCGCCGCTCATAGACGACCCGCCTTCCGTGCCCTGACTCGACCCGGCGCTGGTCGTGCTCTTCTCACCGGAGACGACACCGGTCGCCGACCCGCCCATCGGCGACGGCTCGCTGCTGCCGACATGCAGCGTACAGCCGCCCAGCAGCACCGTGAGGGCCATCAGAGGAATCAGCCTGCGCATGAAGCCACCACCTGCCCTGCTAGCGTTCAGCGCTAGAATGCCCATTGCCGCGCGGCGACATCGCTCGGTCGGCGGACGAGCCGAGACACGGCCGAAGAAAAAGGCAAGGCGCTGTCTGCCGCACAGCGTCTTGCCTTTGGTCAAGCTCAGGTCGCCACGTCGCTTCAGACGTCCCAGCTGCGCCCGATATCCTCGCGCCACTGCGCACCGGTAAACCGGATGAAGCTCGCGGCGGCATATGCGTTATCGCGCGCCTCACTCGGTCCTTCGCCTTGCCCCACGACGCAGACGACGCGCCCGCCGGCCACCTGCCAGACATCACCCAGCCTGCGTGTGCCGGCATGAAAGACGAGCGCGCCCGCGGCGCGCGCGGCTTCAAGCCCTGCGATCTCCGCCCCGCTCTCGGGTTCGTCAGGATAGCCTTGCGCCGCGAGCACGACGCCGAGTGCGTTGCGCACCACCTGCGGCGCCTCGGACGGCAGGCGACCGCGCGCCGCTCCGTCGAGCCAAGGCAGGATGGATCCGGCGATCGCCGGCAGCAGCACCTCGGTTTCAGGATCGCCGAAGCGTACGTTGTACTCGAGCACCTTCGGCCCCCGTTCGGTCAGGATCAGCCCGGCATAGAGGGCGCCGGAATACGGCGTGCCTCGGTCGTCGAGCAGTTTGAGCAGGGGACCGATCGTGCGCTCGGCGCACTCCTCGGCCGTCACGGACGTCGTGGGCACCGGTGCGAAGGCGCCCATGCCGCCGGTGTTGGGGCCGAGGTCCCCGGTGAGCAGCCTCTTGTGGTCACGAGCAAACGGCAGGAGCCGATAGTCGCGTCCATGACAGATCGCGATCAGCGATACCTCGGGACCGCGCAGGCGCTCCTCGAGCAGGACGCTGCCGTACTGTCCGATCAGGCGGCGGGCGGCACGCCGCGCACCAGCCGCGTCGTCCGCGACGATGACACCCTTGCCGGCTGCGAGACCGTCCGCTTTGACGACCGTGCGGTCGGGGTGTACAGCGAGCGTCTGCTCCACCGCGCCAAAGTCCTGGCAGAGCGAAGCGGCGGCCGTCGGGATGCCCGCGGCCCGCATCAGCGTCTTGGCGTGCGCCTTGCTCGCCTCGATCTGGGCGCCCAGGCGGTCTGGGCCGAAGACGGCGATGCCCTGCGCCCTGAGGTCTTCCGCGATGCCGCGCACGAGCGGCTCTTCCGGTCCGGGCACGACGAGGTCTATGTGGAGGCGCCGCACCGCGTCGAGCACGTCGACGGTCGCGGCCCCGTCGCCCGCCACGCTCTCCGCCACGGTGGCGATCCCGTCGCTGCCCGGCAT
>JAJYNV010000059.1 GCA_021786135.1 Bacillota bacterium | reverse complement strand
AGCCTCCCACACCACGCTGACCGAGAGGATCCTTCCCTGGAACTTGTCCGTCCGCTCCTTCGTCCGGATCTTGCCGAGTCGCGGCAGGACGACATGCCTTGGCTCTACATGGATGCTGCCGGTGAGCCGGAAGGCATCATGGACCCCCTTCCTGCGGAACCGTGGGAAGCCGACGGGCCGGCTCTCGCTGCGCCCGCGCCAGAAGTTTCGGAAGGCCCGGTCGAGATCGCGCAGCGCCTCCTGGGGGGAGCATTTCGACACTTCGACCCACCAGGGAGCCCCTTCCCGCTTGAAGGCGTTCCACAGGCGGTGCAGTTCCGCCGCGCGCGGCACCTTCTCGCCCTTCTCCAGCCGTTCCCGGCAGAGGGCGAGACCAAAGTTAAACGCGAACCGCGCGGTGCCCGCGTGCTTGGCCAGCAGGGTGCGCTGCGCGACGTTCGGATCAAGCTCGTACCGATACGCTTGCCGTACCAGCACCCTGTCACCCCCAGCCTCAACCACTACATTCGATAACTTCCAGCACTTTCCTTGCGCGGTTGCGCGCCGACCGCCTGCCGTACAGCCGTGCGCAGAAGGACGTCAACACCTCGACCATGTCCTGCATGAGATCGTCCTGGACTTCGCCGGGATCCACGACGACCAGGCGCCGCCCCTGTGCCGCCAGCGCTGTCTCCAGGTACTCGAAGCCGAAGCGCATCAGCCGGTCATGGTGTTCCACGACGATCACCCGCACCTGCGGATCCGAAAGCAGCCGCATCCGCTTTGGACGGCGACCGTTCATCCCTGATCCCACTTCAGTGACTGCCTTACCCACCGACCATCCCTGAGCGTTGGCTTACACAACCAGGCGGGCGATTTGCCGCGTCAGGTCACCCCGCTGGTCTGCACTTGACACCCGAGCGTAAACAGCGACCCACTCGTTCCAAGCCCGGGTTTCCCGAACCAGAATGGTGCCGGTCGCGGTCTGCTCGAACGGGACGGGCATCTTGCCTTGGCGCACCCAGCGCTAGGCTGTCTTGTACGAGATCCCTTCCTGCTTCGCCCACTCGCTTAATTTCAGGGGCATACATTATCCCATATGTCTACATTTCGCCATGGACCAGTCAACTGCTGCTAACCCTCTGCACACGCCGGTGCAGACTCTCAGGCACCTTGAGCGCTTCCTGCCGACCGAGTCGGCCAAACCTTGGGCCCGGAGCGGACCTGGGGGAGAGAGACAGCCGCTTCAGAGCAAAGTTCAGCGCTGGGTCGCAGCGTCAGCGACGGTTCCGTCCTGGCCCACCATCGCCTGGACGAATGTTCGCGCGAAGTGATCCAGCTCATCCCGCGTGGTCGCGAGGGACGTGGGCCAGGCGCCGCTCGCTGGCGGCAGCGCGGCGGCGACGATGCTGGGCAAGGACTGCACTCGTGGCATGGAGGGCAAGGTGGGCCACGCGCGTCCCGGCTGCGGCAGCGAGGCGATGGCGTAGCGGAGGTAGCGCACGGTGCCGCCGGGCAGACGCACGGCACTCTCCCACTCGATGTCCTCGTAGGCCTGTCGTGCTCCTCCCACTTTGTCGGGCGGCAACGTCAGCGCATAGTCGACGGCGGGTATGCCGCCCACGGCAATGGTCCGGATGGCGCCGATCGTCTCGCCGTGGAACATGAGGCAATCCTTGAAACCGTAGGTCTCAAGCGTGGTGAGATTCGGCGTGAGCCAGACCTCCGCCAGGATGGTCGCGCCGCTCGCTGACACGTAGAGCTGCGCGACGCTGTAGCCGCCCGGACCGAGGATGCTGCTGTCGTTGTAGTGATGCTTCGCGGTGGGCTTGAAGCCGGACAGGCGTGGCAGGAGCGCCCAGGGGTCCGAGCTGCGCACGCTGAGGGGGCTGCCGGGTGCACCAGGGTGCATGGCGAAGAGGGGCACGAGCAACGCGAACAGTCCGGCGGCGAGGCCGAGAGCCAGGAGGAGCCTGCTGAGGGTGACGATGGGGAGGTGCGCGGCAAAGTCCAACTGGCGCAGCCCGAGCCACCCGGCCGCAGACAGCATGATGACGGCCAGAAAGGCGAAGAGGACAAAACCGAGAGACGGGTGCACCACACCCAGTGCGAATGCCGCGCCCAGGTAGTGGATCGCCGCGATGATTGCGGCAAGTCGCAGCACATTCAGGACTACGGCACCCACGATGGCCGCGAGCACAAGCAGCATCTTGCGCCACAGGGCACCTCTCAGACGCGCCAGCAGCACAGGCAGCAGGATGGCTGCACCCACGGCGCTGTCCGCGCCGCTGCAGGCGTTCGACACCAGCACCGGCACCAGGGTGGAACCGTGGGCGACCAGGAAGGTTCCTTGCCCCTGCGTCTGCAGCCAGGGCAGGAAGCGGCTGAGATCCAGGACGGCGCCGATGGCTATGCGCACGAGCACGCTCTGGGTCAGGGAGGCGACTGCGCTCAGCAGAGGCGGCCAGGCCAGGAGAAGGTAGGCGGCTGGCGACAGGAGTCGTGGCGTGACGCTGATCCCGAAGAGCAGCCAGGACATGCCGAGCAGCCAAAGCGGCCAAAGCAAGAGGCCCCCGTTGTCCATGACAAAGAAATAGGGCCACCGTGCTGGTCCGATGACGAGTGCCGCCCCGGTCACGAGCAGCAGGCTGATGCCGAGGATGGCGTCAAGTTCCGCGTCGCCCGGGTCCACCTCGCTCCGCTGCAGTTCCTGGGCGCCCCAGATGATGGCCAGCAGCGGGATCCACATGAGGTAGGCAATCGGGGTGTCGGCCAAGATGTCCTGCCAGAGCGGTGCGGCATATGCCGCCAGCGGTCCCAGGGACAAGACCGCCCAGGCGACGAGACGGAGGCTTGCTGCTCCGCTTCGCCGGCCGGTCAAGGCTGCCGTGACGCTCATGAGGACACCTCCCGCGGTTTACGGAGCCAAGCGAGCACGATGGCGAGGACAGGCATGATGGAGGGATAGACGGCTTCCGGCAAGTTGTCGTAAGGCAGCGAGGCGGTCTGCCCCGATGTCGAAAACGCGGTGAAGGTGATCGCCTGACTGCCATAGCCAGGCGGTGCGTGGAAGTTGCAGATCGTCATGCCGCCGGTCGAGGGGTTGGGGATGCAGGAACTGGGCGCGATATAGGCCGCGATCCGGCCCGGATCTTGTGCCAGCGGTCGTTCCCCGAGCAGATAGACGGTCTGGTCTGCTGGAACTCCAGTCACGATCGCGGCGAGTGCGGTTCCCGAAGGTTTTGGCCCTTCCGGTGCTATTTGCAGGCGCATGGGAAAGACAAGGCCCTGGGGCGCCAAGGCGATCCAATAGGCGGGTTGGCTGCTTACCGCGGGAACCCGCAGCGAAAGGTAGCCTTGCGCGACCTCGGAAGCACCTGCCGTCGCGGTGAGACGGCCCAGGATGGCACCACTTCGAGAGACTGCGAGCAGATCGATCGCGATGCCGCGTCGCAGCGACTGCGGCGGATAGCGGACCGTGATGCGACTGCCTGCGTTCAGCCTCTGGCGGAACGGCTGTCCGAGGGCGAGTGTGGGCACCGCTGCGGCCCGCGCGGCATGGCCGGGGTGCAAGAGCAGCAAAAGGGCCGCAGCCGTGGCAATCGTGGCGACTGCGAAGGCGACGGACAGGCTCCGTCTCCGCACGGACGTATGCAAGGGTCGGTCCCCCCTGTGCTGGTGACGGTAGCAGACGGCTTCCCTCACCGCAGTACAGCAGGTGGTGTCACGCGCAGTGTCAGTCGTCTCTCCGCCCGCCTCGCCTCATCGAACCCTGCCGACCTCTCGGGAAGAACTGCGAAGAGTGACGCATCGCGATCGACGCCCTTCACGGCGCCCTGCGCGTGCCAAGCCCTATGCTCAGTTCCAGGGCGGGCACCGGGGGTACGGCATGTCCATCGAAGAGGCGCTCCTAGAGATCGAGGCACAGCAGTTCATCGGTCGACGCGGCGAACTGACCATGATCGAGCAGCTTCTCGAGCGCGCGCGCTGCGAAGCGCTGGTGGCGTACGCCTATGGTCCGCGCGGCGTAGGCAAGACGGCGTTTCTGCGCGCGTCGCAGCGCGCGGCGCAGCACAGGGGATCTGCGACCGTGGAGGTTTCCGCCTCGGCTGAGGACGGGTTTGAGGGACTGATCCGGCAGATCGCGCAGGCTCTCGCCTTCGACGCTGCGTGCGCCACGCCGGAGATGCTCATCCCGTCGCTGGCTGCGATGGCGCGGGAGAACGGGCTCCTCCTGGTCATCGACGACTACGACACCCTTGGCGCAACGGAAATGCTCGTGCGCACACGACTTCTCTACAGGCTGCCGGAGGGTATTCTTGCGCTGCTTTCCGGTCGGCGGCCGCCCGCAGCGCTCTGGCCGCTCGAACGCACATGGCGCAGCTTCGTCGAGCGCCTGCCCCTGAGCGATCTGCCGCCAGGCGATGCGAGGAGGCTTCTGGCCTTCCATGGCGTCGAGGATGGCACGGTGCAGCAGGAGGCCCTCACGCTCACAGGTGGCCGGCCAGCGCTCCTTGCCCAGGTGGCCGACGTCTTGAGCGCAGAGCGTGAAGTCGCCGTAGGCGCCCAGATGGAACTTGCCGCGCCTGAGCCGCGCGGCGGCGTCCAGGACTTCATCCTCGAGCAGCTCATCCACCCCGGTTCGCGGCGCGCGGCCTGGCGTGCGGAATCCGCGCTCGACGCAGAAGAACTCGTCCTGCAAGCCGCTTCACTGCTGCCCTACTTCAACCGCGCTCTCCTCTCTGCCATGCTGGGCGAAGAAACCACGCAAATCGGTTGGGACATCCTGGAACGACTCCCGGGCAGCATCGAGGCAGGAAATTGGCACCGCCTCGACGCGCATCTCAGCCGGGCCGTGGAGGGAGCGACAGCGAGGGAGCGGCCCTGGCTCCGTCAGGTCTGGCTGGGCCGGGCCATCCGACGGCTGGTGACAGCGGACGAGCGGCGAGGCCAGATCGAGGAGGCGCTGGCCCTGCGGCTTCTGTACGAGCGCAGGCGGCCGGGGCTGTCGTGTCCAGGTCTCGTCATCAACGGGCCGGAAGGCCTGGCCCTGGCGGAGCGTCTGCTCGAAGCACCCTGGCTGAGAACGATCTGCATCCTGGCGCCAGACCGACTCTGGGTGCTGCGGGACGAGAGCGGAACCGCGCGCGGTGCAGCCGTCATGACGGATGCGAGCGCATTGCCGGCGGGCGGCGCGGCACGTATCCGGGTTCCGCAAGAGGCCACCCTCTGCGTCGTCGCGGCACGTGATGCGTGCGCGGTCGGTTCTCTCCTGGGCCTTCTGGCTGTGGCGGCGCGGTCGGGCGGAGATGTCGTGGTGCATGGCATCGGCGCGGCGCGCGGCGCCTGCGAAATGTTCGGGCTGCGCCCGATCGGCGAGGAATTCTATCTGCTCGAGTCGCAGATCGAGGGAGGCCGGGACTGGCTGACACAACTCGCCGAGCGCAGCTTGGCGGCCGTGCCGGCGACCGATCGGTCGGCTCTCGCCAAGGAAGTGCTGCAGGCGTTCTCAGCGGGCACAAGTCTTGTGGCCACGCGGGCAGGAGCCGTGTATCGCGCCCGAGTCGGACAGTCCGGCGAGGCGGAGATGCGCCAGTGGCTGCTCGATGCGCTGCGCAGCGCCGAGCTCGGGGACCCGTCCTTGCTGCGGCGCCGGCTGCTGCGCCTCTACTACCTCGACAAGGTCGGCTCGCACGAGGACATCGCCGAGCGCCTCGATCTGGCGCGGGCCTCGTATTTCCGCGCCTATCGGGAAGCTCTGGCCGCATTTGGTGCGGCGCTCTGCGGCGTGTTCTAGCACGGGGTCCCGGCAGGGGGAGAGCAGTGGCAACAATCAACGGCTCGTCTAGCGGACGTGACGTGCTGCTGAGGCGGCTCGGGCGCCTTCCCCCCGCCCCGGACCTTGGCTGAAGTCCGACGCGCAGCCGCGGGCGATGTCGATGATCCTCAATTGCCAGCTGGAGCGCAATGGGGGATTGCTCAAGACCGAGCGCGAAGACACGCCGCCGAGAAGGCAGCCTGCGGTGAGGCAGGTGCGCCGCCAGCGCCGAGTTCGGGGCGCCACAGCAAGGCGATACCTCGTTTGAGACCCCTACAGAATCCCTTCCTGCTACTGTCCGCGTCGCAGCCGGCCGATACGCTGGAGCCAGCATGGGGGAAGAAGGCGGTTCAGGTCTGGCGTACATCGCCTCGGAGCGGATGCGCCAAGCCGCGCGGGATGCCTTTCCCCGCGACCAGCGCTCCATCCTGCGCTTCTCCCCGGCGCAGGGCGGAGAGGCTTCGCGGGGCGGATGCGCACAGGACCGCCCGACCCCATGGCCGCGGCACGCGACGCGCGCCCACGCGGCTCGGGACGACTGCAGGAAGGAGTGATTCGATGCGCATCTGGACTCGCGTTTCCCTGGCTGCGGCGTCAAGCGCTGTCACCGCGTTGGCCTTGGCGGCGCCCGCGTTTGCGGCTTCGCCCGGCAGCACGCTGGTGGCGAATTGCAACCACTTGCCGGAAGTGCCGTATGCGGCGTTGATCCCGGCGGCTGGTATCGGCGTTGCGCTGCTGCTCCACCGCCGCCGCGCGCGCGCGCACTAGGAACCGTTGGCTGGATATGTGTGCGGGGGCCATCCTCCTGGGATGGCTCCCGCCGCATGCCCGGCTAGTTCGGCCGACGCGCCAGGAGACGGTAGGTGGAGCCGGGACCGTGC
>JAJYNV010000120.1 GCA_021786135.1 Bacillota bacterium | reverse complement strand
AAGGGAACACACGCGCCGCGAGGAAAACTCCTAGGCTGTTCGCCAAGAGCGAGACGTGCGAGGGATTACAGTGCGGCCTGAGTGGCAATCTAGCAGCGCTAATGGCGACATGGCGCACCGGGGCGAGAGGGGAACCGACGGTCGGCGACGGCCGGAGCCCCGGTTGGGAAAGCCAGCTGGACCTATGCCGCAGCGTTTACCTTGCAGGTTTCCACCCGATCCTTTGTTTGCGAGGTCATGTTGAGACGACAGGCCGAGCGCCTGGGCTGGCGCGCGGTGCGGTTCGCCCTCCTGGCCTTCGTCGTGGCGCTCGCGCCGTCACTTGGCCCGCCCAGACCGCCGTGCTCGGCTGGCCAGTCTTGGCCGCCATACCCGTACTGCTTCTGATCATCCTGCTCGGGGTGGCGTTCGATATTGTCGGGGTGGCCGCGACGCGCGCATGAGACTCCGTTTCACGCCCGTTCCGCAAGCAAGCGGCCGGGAGCGCGCAAGGCGATCCAGCTCGTGCGGCAGGCCGACAGGGTGGCGACGCTCTGCTCGGACGTCGTCGGCGATATCGCGGGCACCCTTTCCGGCGCTCTGGCGGCGGGCCTTGCGTTGCAGGCCGAGCCCTCCATCCGCGGCTTCGGCGCGATTCTTGCGGTTGCGCTCGTCTCAGCTGTCACAATTGGTCTAAAATCAGCAGCAAAAGGTCTGGCGATCCGCAGGGCGGACACCATCGTCTGGCTGGTCGGCCGTGTTCTTGAGGCGATAGAGGCGGTGTTGCCGCTGCACATCCTCGAACCGCGGCCGAAGCGACGCCGGGGAGGGCTTTGAATGGAGGATCTGCTCCGAGGCCGGGACATCGGGCAGATGAGCGATGCGGAACTCAGGGTTCTCTGCACCGACATCCGCCATGAGATCATCGACGTCGTGTCCCGCGTTGGAGGACACCTGGCGCCGAGCCTTGGTGCGGTTGAGATCACCGTTGCGCTGCACGCCGTGCTGCATCACGAGACCGACAAGATGGTCTTCGATGTCGGCCACCAAGCCTATGCCCACAAGCTCCTCACGGGGCGGCGCGATATCTTTCAGCATCTGCGCCAGCGGGGCGGTGCCAGCGGATACTTGCGGCGCGAGGAGAGCCCGCGGGATCCCTTCGGCGCCGGCCATGCCTCCACGGCTATATCCGCTGCGCTCGGCATCGCCACGGCGCGCGACCTGCAGCACGAGCACTGTGGTGTGGCCGCCGTGATCGGCGATGGGGCGCTCACGGGCGGCCTCGCCTACGAGGGCCTCAACAACGCTGGCCAGATCGGTACCGATCTGATCATCGTCCTGAACGACAACTCGATGTCGATCTCGCCCAACGTCGGCGCCGTCTCGACGTATCTGACAAAGATCCGCACGACGCCGGCCGTGCGCAGGTTCAAGCACGACGTCGAGTCTGCGCTGCGCCTCATCCCGGTGGTGGGCAAGGGGGCGGCCGAAGCGGCCGAGCGCATGAAGGACTCGGTCAAGCATCTCTTCGTGCCAGGGGAGATCTTCGAGGAACTGGGCGTGCGCTACCTCGGACCGATCGACGGTCATGATGTCGCGATGCTGCGCGCGGTGCTGAGGCGTGCGCAGGAGATGGGCGGTCCCGTCCTCGTGCATGCGGTCACCGAAAAGGGACACGGCTACGAGCCCGCCGCCAAGGACGCGAACAAGTGGCACTCCACCGCTCCATTCGAGGTGGATACCGGCCTTGGCAAGGCCGACAAGAAGAACGGCGTCAGTTGGAGCGACGCGTTCGGGGAGATCGCGGCCGACATCGGCAGCAAAGATGAGCGCGTAGTCGCGGTGACGGCGGCGATGGCCGACGGCACCGGGCTGCGTCACTTCCGCGACGCGCATCCGAGCCGTTTCTTCGACGTCGGCATCGCTGAGGCGCATGCCGTGACGTTCTCGGCGGGACTCGCGAGCCAGGGACTGCGGCCGCTCTGCGCCATCTACTCGACATTCCTGCAAAGAGCTTACGACCAGCTCATCCATGATGTGGGCATCCAGGGCCTGCCCGTCGTCTTCTGCCTGGACCGCGCCGGACTTGTGGGCGAGGATGGCGCCACACACCAGGGCCTCTACGACATGGCCTACCTCCGGGCCATTCCCGGCTATACCGTCGCCGCGCCCCGCGACGAGCAGGAACTCGAGGCGATGCTGCGGCTCGCGCTCACGCTGGAGGGTCCCTTCGCGGTCCGCTATCCGCGCGGCAACTGCCCCGGCGTCGGCCGGCAGCGCAAGCAGATCCGCCTCGGCGAGGGGGAATGGCTGCGCGCGGGAACGCACGGCGCCATCCTCGCGGTTGGTACCATGGTGCAGGTGGCCCTCGACGCCGCCAAGATCCTCGACGCCCGAGGGATATCGCTGGCTGTGGGCGATGCGCGGTTCATCAAGCCGATCGATGTGCCTATGGTGCGCCGCGCGGCGGAGTTCCCGCTGGTGGCGACCATCGAGGAGGGGACCGAGGCGGGCGGATTCGGTGATGCCGTCCTCGGTCAGCTGGTTGGGCAAGGTTATCGCGGGCGCTTCGTGCGCCTGGCCGTGCCGGACCGCTACATCGAGCACATGACGCGGCCCGAACAGCTCGAGGAGTGCGGTCTTACTGCGCCGCAAGTGGCCCGGACGCTCCAGGTGTCGCTCGATGCATCCCAGGACGCGTCTTGACGAACTCCTGGTCCTGCGGGGCCTGTGCGCCAGCCGTAGCAAGGCGCAGGCGCTGATCGCGGACGGGAAGGTGCTTGTCTCGGGGCGCGCGGCCCTGCGCAAGTCGGAACTGGTCGCCGAAGATGCGGCGATCGAGCTGACGGCACGAACCTATGTCTCGCGCGGCGCAGGGAAGCTTCTCCACGCCTTGGAACGCTTCACCGTCGACCCGCGCGGGCGTGTGGCCCTCGACGCGGGAGCATCGACCGGCGGATTTACTGAGGTGCTGCTGGAACGCGGCGCCTTGCGCGTCTATGCGATCGACGCCGGGCATGGACAATTGGATGCCGTGTTGCGCGCAGACGCCCGCGTGCTCGTGTATGAGGGGACGAACCTGCGCCATCTGCACCAAGGAGACCTTCCTGAGGCGATCGAACTCTTCAGCCTCGATCTCAGTTTCATCTCCCTGCGCCTTGTCCTGCCGGCGGTCGCGAGCCTCGCTGCACGAGGCGCCGAGATTGTGGCGCTGGTCAAGCCGCAGTTCGAGGCGGGGCCGAAGGACGTCGGCAAGGGTGGCGTCGTTCGCGATCCCAAGGTGCATCTGCGCATCCTCTGCGAGGTCGCGCAAGCTGCGGCGGCGAACGGCTTCACGCCGCTGGGCGTATGTCCGTCGCCCATCCTGGGCGGCGATGGCAATCGGGAGTATCTCATGCACCTCGGCCCGGGAGCCGGGGACTTCGATGCCGCTGCAGCCGTGGAGGAGGCCTGGTCCTGATGCTCGTGCGCGACCCCGTCTGGGGTGACATCGAACTCCCGGATGCGGTGAAGGCTCTGCTCGACACGCGCGGGATGCAGCGGCTCAGGCGCGTGCGACAGCTCGGGCTCGCTTATCTCGTCTATCCAGGCGCTCAGCACAGCCGGTTCGAGCACTCCCTCGGTACGGCTCACGCGGCTGGGCTGATCATGGCCGCCATCGGCCGTGCGCGGGATCCGTGGGCCGACGCAGTGCAGATCGCGGCCCTGCTGCACGATATCGCGCATGCCCCGTTCGGACACACGTTCGAAGACGAGCGGCCGCTTCTTCCGCGCCATGACACGCAAGAGCGCATGGAGTCCGCACTCGCGGGAGAGATTGGAGCGTCGCTGCACGGCATGCAGGCGGGACCTGAGGCCCTGAGCGTACTCTTGGGCGGCAGCGGCGTGCCGCAGTGGGCGCACGACGTCGTCAGCGGGCCGCTCGATGCCGACCTTCTGGACTATCTGCGCCGCGATGCCTACATGACGGGAATTCGCCAGCAGTACGACGATCGCGTGCTGCAGACGCTCGAACTGCTCGACGGCCGACTTGGTGTCCGGCTCGAGCGCCATGGCAGGCTGCGACCCGACGCGCGTTCCGAGATCCTGCAGCTCTTCCGTATGCGCTACCTCCTGACGGAACGCGTCTACCTGCACCACACCAAGATCGCTGCGGGGGCCATGCTCGCGAAGGCGGTGGAACTCGCGGTGGAGGCCGGGCTCGAGCCGTCATCGCTGTTTCGGCTGGGCGATGATGCGCTGCTCGATCTCCTGGCGCAGGGCGACTACGGCGAGGAGGTCAGGGAACTCGCGGACTCGGTCGCATGCCGGCGACTCGCCAAGCGTGCGCTGGTCTTCGACCGGCGTCAGGTGGGGCAGAGGCGCCTTGAAGAGCTGTATCTGAGGTTCGAGCGGCCGGGGGCTCGGCGCGAGGCCGAGGCGGCGATCGCGCAGGCCGCTCGGGGCAGGTCGGCGCAGGTGGTGATCTCGTGCCCGCCGCCACCGGAGTTTCGGGAGATGGAGGTGCCGACGGCACTGCCCGAAGGCATCTTCGCCCTCGACCGTCCGCCTGGCGGTGATGCGGAGGTCGACATCCTGGCGGAGCGCTACCGCGATCTCTGGACGATCGCCGTGTTTGCCCAGGAGGAGTTGCTGCCGCAGGCAGCCACGGCGGCGGCGCGACTGTTCAATGCCGAGTGAGGGCAGCGAGCGCTCCTGAATTTTCACACGCTGCGGGTGCATGTCCCGGGCATGCGGCCATGCTAGACGCAAGTGGCCGCTACCGCGCGCAGGAGGCGGGCGGTGGGCGGTCGAACAGGTGAAGGTCGCGTGAACAGGAGGCCTGCATGTGGCGGCGCCAGTCGGCCTGCTACCAAATCTCGACAAGCCTGAAGCGCTGCGTCGTGCCCAGGAGGTCGCCCATCTTCTGGCTCGCCTGGGTAGAAGCTACGCCATTGAGCCCGATGCCGCGGCGCTTCTGGATCTCGATGCCGAGCCAGAACCGCTTGAGACGTGGGCTGATCGCGTCGACGTGGCTGTCGTTTTTGGCGGTGACGGCACGCTCCTGCAGGCGGCGAAGCGCCTCGCGCCCTACGGTATCGCCCTAGTGGGCGTGAACCTCGGCCATCTCGGGTTTTTGACAGAACTCGAGCCCGAGGAGATCGAGAGCGAACTGCCCGGCCTCCTCACGGGTGCCCGGGTCGTAGACCAGCGCAACATGCTCCGCGCCGAGGTACTGCGCGGCGGCGAAGTAGTCGAGCGCTTCCTGGCGCTCAACGACGTCGTCATCGCCAAGGGGCCCTTTTCGCGTCTGATCCGGGTGGAGGTCGGACTGCGCGGCCGTCCCGCGTTCATCTGGCCGGCGGACGGCGTCGTCCTTTCGACGCCGACGGGATCGACGGCCTACGCGCTTTCGGCGGGTGGTCCCGTGCTCTCGCCCGATGTGCGCGCCCTCTCGATCACCCCGATCTGCCCGCACTCCTTTTACGCCCGCACCGTCGCTGTGGACCCAGCCGAGGAAGTGCGCGTGCGCATCATCGCACCGCCGGCGGACGCATTCGTGACCGTCGACGGCCAGAACGGCATCCAGCTGCTGCCGGACGATGTCGTCGTCACGCGGCGGGCCAGGGAGCAGGCAGTCCTTTGGCGGCGCCCCGGCTGGAACTTCTATGATGTGTTGAGGCGCAAGCTGCAGGAAGAGGAAGGTGCGCATGGCGGTGAGTAGGGCGGGGGTGGAACGACCGATTTCACGGGACAAGGCCAGGCGCCAGCTGAGAATCCTCGAACTGGTGCGCGAAGAGCACATAGCCACGCAGGAGGAGCTGGCGGCCCGGCTGCGCCAGGTGGGCCTCTCGGTGACACAGGCCACGGTCTCACGCGACATCAAGGAGCTTGGGCTGCTCAAGGTGACGGGCGCCGACGGCCGTCAGCACTACCAGAGCGACATTCGCCAGCCCTCGCCGGACGAGAAGCTGATGCGCATCTGCCGCGACTCGGTACTTTCGATCGAGCAGAGCGACAACATGATCGTCGTGCACACGCTGCCTGCCACCGCGGATGCGGTCTGCGAAGCGATCGACTCTCTGCGCATCCCCGGCGTGATCGGCACCATGGCCGGCGAGCGCACGGTTTTTCTGGTGGTGCGACCGTCCTCCGCATCGCCGGCGATCGTCGAGGACCTGCGCCGGCTTACGCTCTGATGCTCAGGCTGCTGCAGCTGCGCGAGCTTGCGATCGTCGACGCGATTGAACTTGAGTTCGAACCTGGTCTCACAGTCATCACCGGTGAGACGGGCGCCGGCAAGTCCATTCTGCTCGATGGACTCGATCTGGCGCTCGGTGCGCGCGCAAGCCGGCACGTCGTGCGCCAGGGCGCGGGCGCGGCCAGCGTCGCGGCGCTCTTCTGGCCGCCGGGTGGCGGTGAGGTACTGCTTGAGCGCGAGATCAGCGCCGAGGGCCGTTCGCTGTCGCGCATCGACGGACGCATGGCGCCGGCGCAAGAGGTGCGACTCCTGGGCGATCGGCTGGTCGAACTGCTGGCCCAGGGCGAGGCGGCCACGCTCCTGAGACCAAGGCGCCAGCGCGAGCTCCTCGACCGCTACGCAGGCAGTAACGAGGCTTATGAGGCGGCCATGGCGACCCGCCAGCGCATCCAGCAGCTCAGTCAGAGGCGCCAGGACGCCGGTGGCGACCCGCGCCAGCGCGCGCGGCAGATGGATCTTTTGCGTCACGAAGTGGAGGAGATCGCCGAGGCGCGCGTCGCGCCGGGCGAGATTGCAG
>JAJYNV010000306.1 GCA_021786135.1 Bacillota bacterium | reverse complement strand
GCCGCACATAAGCAAAAACACCCCTTCTCTGCATGTTCACGCGATAGCTGCGCAGGCCATGCAGATAGAGGGGTGCACAATTGCGTCCCTCGCCTGCCGACCCTTTTCCCCCAAGGGATCGCTCCCTGGCTTTGTGAGGTCTTTGACGGTCCAGGCGAACCGGGGGTCACCCGCCGAAAGCTCCGAGATCCCCCACCTCGTCCACTCGCCCCTGGAGGCGAGTGCTGGCGCTTAGTATGTGTTTGCATGGCGATGCGTCGCGGGTATCGCGTACGATCACTGGACCGAGTGTCGCACGCGACGGAGCCGTGTGCAAGTGCCCGCCGCCGACGCGTGTGCTATACTGTACGCATTCTGATCGCGGGAGGACCGCGGCAAAGGAGCGGTATCAATGGATATCCTTTCGCCGGTCCACCTCATCATCATTCTTGCGATCGCGCTCCTGCTCTTCGGCCCCAAGCGCCTGCCGGAAATCGGCCAGGGGCTGGGCAAGACGATTCGCGAGTTCCGCAAGGCCATGCAGGAAGGATCGGACGCAGCGGATAAGTCCGCCGCGCCACCCTCCAAGGAGGAAGAGCTTCGCTGATGCTCCTCCGGTTCCGATGACGTCGGATCACCTGCGTGACCTGCTGTCCATGTACGGTTATCCTTTGCTTTTGCTGGTGAGCACGATCGAAGGCACAGGCATGCCTGGCCCGATCGAGCTATTTTTTGTTGCTGCCGGCGTCCTGATCGGGCGCGGCGAGATGTCGCTCACGATGGTCTGGCTCGTCGTGACCTTTGGCAACGTGCTCGGCAACGCGATCGGCTATGGTGTGGGCCGCATGGGCGGCAGACCGCTGTTGGATCGGGCGATCACCATGCTGCATATCCCGCCTCAGGCCATGCAGCGCGTGGAAGACTGGTTTGCCCGCTATGGTCTGTTTGCCCAGGCCATTTCACGCTGGATCGGGGTGACGCGCACGCCGGCCATTCTTGGCGCTGGGGTCGTGCGCGCACCACTCTTGCCGTATGTGGTGGGATCCATCATCGGAGACGGCATATGGGCGCTCTTCTGGTCTCTCTTAGGGATGGGTATTGGCCGCGGTGTCGAGAGCCTCATCGAGCACGGCGCGGGGCTGATCACGCTGGCCGTCGTCGTGGTGGCTGCTGCCGCCGTCCTCTGGTGGCACTTCACACATCGAGCACGCAGCGACGGATGAATGCCGAACTGTGTGAACTTCCCGATCCCGATCTGCTCATAGCGTGGCACGACCTCTGGCAGCGGGCAGGTGCGAGTCCCTTTGCCGGACCTCAATGGCATCTCGCACGCCATGAGACGTATGGCGGCAGAGGCGTCGGTTACCTCGTCGCTCGCGATGCCGGTCAACTCTGCGGTGTCTGGCCCGTCAGGCCTGGGGCCGTCGTGCGTCCGGCCGGTGCACTCCTGGCCGACTATCTCTCGCCGCTTTTGGCTCCCGGAAGAGAGAACGACGCGCTGCAGGCGTTTGCGGAGTGGTTCGCGCGGGGCGGCAGACCCGTCGTCGATTTGCCGCGCCAAGAGGGCTCCTGTCACCTCCTTGTAGAGGCGATGTCGCGGCATGGCTATCGGGTGATGCGGCTGCCCGGCGAGGCCTATCGCAGGCTCGACCTGGCGGGCGGCCCTGAGGCCGTCGAGGCGGGGCTGTCTTCCGATTTGCGCAGGCGTTGCCGCTACGCAGAGCGCCGCCTAGGCCGTGAGGCGCCGTTGGCTGTGGATTTTGTGCCGCGCGAGGACGTGCCGCGGGCCATGGCCCAACTCATGGCTTGGCATTCGGCGCGCTTTCGGCGTCGCGGGACCCCGGGCAGCTTTTTCGGCAGGCGCAGGGTCTTTCACGTAACAGTCGCCATGCATCACGCCGAGGCGGGACTCCTCCGGCTCGTACGCCTGAGGTCCGGGGACCGCACGGTGGCGTTGCTCTACGCACTGCGCGGCGGAGAGAGCTACAGCTACTACGCGGCTGGGTTCGATCCTGACATGGCGCGCTTCTCTCCGGGCCTGATACTGCTCTGGAACGCGATCAGGCTAGCGGCGAAGGAAGGGGTCGGAACCTTCGACTTCCTGCGCGGCGATGAAGCGTACAAGGAACCGTGGACGAGCGAGCGCCAGCGTCTTGAGCGCATCGTCGCCGCGCCGCGAGGGCGGCACGGCTACCTTTCCTGGGCTGCGCTCGAGAACAGCGTCGAGATGTCGGTGCGAAGCCATCTCGTCTGAGAGGTCCTACGTCACTCGAAAGTTTGACTGAACGTGTCGTTGGGGACATTGGTGTCGCGATCCAGCACGTGCGAGCATGCCCGGCGGCCCGTGAGAAGAGAAAAGTTTAGTAGGAAGCAATCGGGTTTAATGCCTTGAATCTGCAGGGGGCGAAAGGGCATGATCGCCTTCTACGGAGGCGATAGGAATTGAAGGTTACAGTTGGAAACGACGGAGCGATCGAGATTCCCGCCGAACTGCGTGATCGGCTCGGCTTGCGGCCGGGCACCTACTGTCGCATCTTCCAAAGCGGCGAGAGCGTCGTGGTGGAACGACTGGAGGACATGCACCTGCTTTGCTTGACGATGAAGATGGGCCCCGATACAATACATTCCGCTAGTAGCACTCAACGAGAGTGAGTGCCAACAAGGAGGAGGGATCCTGTGCTCAGGCCGCTCGGTGACCGCATCGCGGTCAAGGTTCTTGATGCAGAGGAGAAGACGGCAGGCGGCATCATCCTGCCCGACACCGCCAAGGACAAGCCGCAGGAGGGCGAGGTCATCGCCGTAGGCTCCGGGCGCGTCCTGGAGAACGGCAACCGCGTTGCACCGGAGGTCAAGGTTGGCGACCGGGTCATCTTCTCGAAGTATGGCGGAACCGAGGTCAAGGTCGGTGACGTCGAGTACCTGATCATCCGCGAGCAGGACCTGCTCGCGATCAAGTAGGGTCAGACTGATTAAGGAGGGTTCACCAAAGTATGGCGGCAAAGCAGTTGCTGTTCGACGTTGACGCGCGTAAGGCCCTGGAGCGGGGTGTGACGGCAGTCGCCAACGCAGTCAAGGTCACGCTCGGTCCCAAGGGACGCAACGTGGTACTCGACCGCAAGTTCGGTTCGCCGATCATCACCAAGGACGGCGTTACGGTAGCCAAGGAGATCGAGCTCGAGGATCCGTATGAGAACATGGGCGCGCAGCTGTGCAAGGAAGTTGCGTCCAAGACCAATGACGTCGCCGGAGACGGCACGACCACCGCGACGGTTCTCGCCCAGTCCATGGTGCTCGAGGGCCTCAAGAACGTGGCCGCCGGTGCCAACCCGATCTTTCTGAAGCGCGGCATCGACCTCGCTGTCGAGAAGGCGGTCGAGGAGCTGAAGAAGCTCTCCACCCCGATCGAGGGCAAGGAAGACATTGCGCACGTCGCCGCGATTTCCGGCAACGACGAGGAGATCGGCAGCCTGATCGCCGAGGCCATGGAACGCGTCGGCAAGGACGGCGTGATCACGGTCGAGGAGTCGAAGGGCACGGCCACGACGGTGGACATCGTCGAGGGCATGGAGTTCGACCGCGGCTATGTGTCCGGCTACTTCGTCACGAACCCCGATTCGATGGAAGTCGATCTTGAGAACCCGTACATCTTGCTGCACGAGAAGAAGATCTCCTCCGTGCAGGACCTCCTGCCGCTGCTCGAGCGCATCGCCCGCGTTGGCCGTCCGCTGCTGATCGTGGCGGAGGACGTCGAGGGTGAAGCGCTGGCGACGCTCGTCGTCAACAAGCTCCGTGGCACGTTCAACGCCGCCGCCGTCAAGGCGCCGGGCTTTGGCGACCGCCGCAAGGCCATGATGGAGGACATCGCGGTCCTCACGGGTGGCACCTTCATCTCGGAGGACCTCGGCATCAAGCTCGAAAACGTCGAGCTCTCGATGCTTGGCGAGGCCAACCGCGTGAAGATCGGCAAGGAGAAGACCACGATCGTCGAGGGCAAGGGCGAGAAGAAGGCCATCGAGGGTCGGGTCGCACAGATCAAGCACCAGATCGAGGAGACTGAGTCCGACTACGACCGTGAGAAGCTGCAGGAGCGCCTTGCGAAGCTCGCCGGCGGCGTCGCGGTGATCAAGGTCGGTGCGGCCACCGAGACCGAACTCAAGGAGAAGAAGCACCGCATCGAGGACGCCCTCGCGGCTACCCGCGCTGCGGTGGAGGAGGGCATCGTCGCCGGCGGTGGCGCGACGCTCATCAACATCATCCCGTCGCTGGAGTCCATCCAGGTCGACGGTGACGTCAAGGTCGGCGTCAACATCGTACGCCGCGCGCTCGAGGAGCCTCTGCGCCAGATTGCGTTCAACGCCGGACTCGAGGGTTCGGTCGTCGTAGAGCGCATCCGCACCGCCAAGGCCGGATTCGGTCTGAACGCCATGACGGGCGAGTATGTCGAGCTGGCCAAGGCCGGCATCGTCGACCCGGTCAAGGTCACCCGCTCGGCGCTGCAGAACGCGGCGTCCGTGGCCTCGATGGTGCTGACGACCGAGGCCCTGATCGTGGAGATTCCGGACAAGAAGAAGGCATCCGCTGGCGCACCTGGCTACCCGGGTGGCGGCGACATGGACTTCTAGACCGTAAAACGGTCTGCACGAGCCCCCGCATTGTGCGGGGGCTCGTGCATTTGCTGCCAAGTGCGCGTGATCGCTATCATGGGAGCGGAAAATAGCCTGAAGAAGGTATGCCCGTGTCCTCTCCGCGAGGGTTCACGATTGAGGAAGCCCGCGAACGCTTTATTGCTGATCTCAGACCGATTGATGGCGAGAACGTGCCGCTCCATGCCGCGCTTGGCCGTGTCTTGGCCGAGCCGATACTGGCGGGGCGCATGGTGCCGGATACGCCGCGCGCCGCCGTGGACGGTTGGGCGGTGTGCGCAGGCGACACGCTGTCGGCATCCCAAGAGACGCCCGTGCGGCTGCGCATCGTAGGCAGTGCCCTGGCGGGACATCCCGCAAGCGATGGATTGAAGCCGGGAGAGACCATTCGCATCACCACTGGCGGGGTGGTCCCGCACGGTGCGGACGCCGCGGAGTATCAGGAAGTCTGCCGCGTCGAGGAAGACTGCGTGGTGCTTTCGCGCCGTGTCGCTCCGGGGGCGAATGTCCGCCAGGCGGGTGAGGATATGTCACCCGGACAGGAACTGCTGTCCCTGGGGGAGATCGTCAGACCGGAGAGCCTGGGACTCCTCGCGACATTGGCGCAGCAGACCGTCCGGGCTCGTCGCAGGCTCAGGGTGCGGTTCGTCTCGACCGGGGACGAGATCTACCGGGCGGGGGAGCCCCTGCCGCCTGGCGGTACCTACGATTCCAACAGCCTGCAGATCGCGGCCCATTTGCAGTCATTGGGGGCTGTCGTGGATCTTCGCGGGCCTGTTGAGGACAGTGCGGAGGCCATCGCACGAGCCTGCCGCGGCGAGGACTTCGACTTCCTCATCACGTCAGGCGGGGTGTCAGTGGGACCGGCGGACCGCATCGGCGAGGTAGGAAGGATACTCGGCGCCTCTGTGCGCTTTCACTGGTCGCGCATGCGCCCTGGCGCACCAACCATGGGGTTGCGCCTCGGCGACCGCCCTTGGCTCGGCCTCTCAGGCAACCCTCTATCCGCGCAAGTCGGGTTTGACATCTTCGGGCGTGCGGCCGTGGCGCGTCTCATGGGAACGGAGAGCAGCCTCATTCGCACAGCGGCGCGGTTGACGGAGGAATTCCGGGCCAAGGCGCCGGACGCGCCAAGGCTTCTGCGTGCCAGTCTTGCCCTCCAGGAGGGGGCGATCGAGGCCAAGGTGCATCCGTACCAGTCGTCGGGCGGTGTGCGCGCCATGGCCCAGACGAACGGTTACGTGGTGCTGCCTGAAGGAGTTGCAGTGCTGCCGCAGGGCAGCAGCGTCGAAGCCTTCCTTATCCGGACCCAGTCTTGAACTGTGCCAGCGCTTGGGGGTCTACCCGTTGAGCGATCGACCCATGCCGCTTGGGGACCATCTGCGTGAGCTGCGCAACCGCCTGTTCGTCTACCTGCTCTTTCTGATCCCGGTAGGCGTCTACGCGTTTATCAAGGCGCGGCTCATCGTCCGCTTTCTGCTCCTGCCAACCCATGGCGCCGTGCACAGCCTTGTCGTCCTGAGCCCTACGGAGGGCCTCTATACCTTCATCGAACTGGCGCTTGTCACCGCCTTCATCGTGACCTCGCCCGTCCTGATCTACCAGATCGCGGCATTCGTCCGACCTGCCCTGGAATCAACGGAGCGCCACCTGATCGTCTTGTACGCGCCGATCGTGCTGTTGCTCTTCCTGATCGGAGTGGGGTTCGGCTATTTCGTGTTCCTGCCAGTGGTGCTGCATTTCGTACTGCAGTTCGCCACCGCACCATTCCAGGCATTCATCAGCCTGGGGCGCTATATCGGCTTCATCGTCAACTTGACGCTTCCGTTCGGGCTCATCTTTGAGCTGCCGATAGTGGTCTATGCCCTGACCCGTACCGGCGTCCTGACTCCTTCGTTCCTGCGCAAGCAGCGGCGCATCGCCATTCTGATCATTTTTGTGGTCGCGGCGGCCGTCACTCCGCCGGACGCGTTCTCCATGATGATCATGGTGCTACCGATGCTTGTACTGTATGAGGTTTCGATCCTGGTGGCGGATCTCGCAGTGCGCAGACACCCGCCTATGGTATAATGCGCGCGGGAACAGACGGCCTGCTGGTGCAGCCCCTGGACTTCAAA
>JAJYNV010000299.1 GCA_021786135.1 Bacillota bacterium | reverse complement strand
AACCACGGCATGGCCGTCGCGTATGCCGCCGAACGCTTCGGCATGCCTGCCACCGTCTGTGTACCGGAGAACGGCAACCAGGCCAAGGTGCGCGCCATCCGCAGGCTCGGGGCCCGCGTCGTGGCGGACGGCGTCGACTTCCAGGCCGCGACCGAAAACGCGGACCGCATCGCCCGCGATGAAGGGCTCACGTTCGTCCACGCCTATGACGACATCGACGTCGTCGCAGGTCAGGCCACGCTCGGCATGGAGCTCCTGCTGCAGCCGCAGGGCTTCGACTCCGTGGTGGTGCCGATCGGCGGCGGAGGTCTCCTCGGCGGCGTCTCGCTCGCGATCAAGCGGCACCGTCCTGAGGTCAAGGTCTACGGCGTGGCCATGTCCGGCGCGGATAGCATGGTGCGATCGCTCGCGGCGGGCCACGTCGTGGCCCTCGACCAGGTGAGGACGATCGCGGACGGGCTATCGCCACGCCGCCCCTCCGATCTGACGTTGTCTCTCGTCCGGCGCTACGTAGACGACGTCGTGGTCATCGACGACACGGACCTCTTCGCCGCACTGCACCTCCTCCTCTTCGAGGAGCACCTCGTCGTCGAGCCGAGCGGCGCCGCGACCCTCGCCGCACTCATGCGCTTCGGCGCCGCACGCTTCGGCGAGAGGCCGATCGCCGTACTCTCGGGTGGCTTCTGCGCCGACGACATCGTGCGTCGCGTGGTCCAAATGGACCAATAATGGTCCATTTGGACGGTGGCTTAAGTCCATTTGGTCTGTTGCTCGCTTATCCTGAGCGCCGTACTATGGATTCGAACGGTGGCGGTTGCCCCGCTGCCCAAGGCGCGCAAGGAGGCGGACCACTTGGCGGTGCAGTCCATTCTCAGCCAGCCCGACCTGACATCCATCGTGCCTGCATTCCGCGACCTCCCGCCCGAGGAGCGCCGCGCACTCTCGGACATTCTATCCGTGCGGCGCTACCGCAAGGAGAGCTACATCTTCATCGAGGGTGAGGATTCAGAGTTCGTCTCGTTCGTGCTCGACGGTGCCATCCGCACGTTCCGCACCTCCGCGGACGGCCAGGAGCAGACCCTGCGCATGGTCCGTCCCGGCGACGTGCTCGCGCTCTCTGGACTCTTCGGCGCCGAGCCCTACGTGGCATCGGCCGAGGCTACCGAGGCGAGCACCGTCGCCTTCATCCAGACACGCGCTCTGCGCGCGCTGATCCAGCGCCACGCCGCCGTCGGCTGGGCCTTCCTGCAGATCTACGGTCAGCGCCTGCGCGAGGCGCAGGAGCAGATGGCGGAGCTCTCGGGCCGCGACGCGAGTCAGAAGCTCGCCGCCGCTCTCTTGCGTCTGGGCGAGGAGAGCGGAGTCCCCGATGGACGCGCGATCTTCGTGCCCCAGCACTTCACCCACCGGCAGCTCGCGCAGCTCATCGGCTGCTCGCGCGAGACCGTCACGCGCGTCTTGCGCGAGTTCCGCCAGGACCGCAGCGTCGACCTCGATCCGGACGGCCATCTCCGCATCGACCCGGACCGCCTGCAGCGCCACATCGCCTGACTCTCACTCGGCCCGCAGCGCGCCCGCCACGTCTTCGCCCATCACCTGCAGGCGAGCGACCCTGTTGGCGAGCGCCGTGGCCGCGAGGAGATCCATACCGCGCGTCAGGCCGGCCAAAAGGCCGGCCGCGTGCGCGTCACCGGCACCGGTTGTGTCCCGCGCGACGCGCTCGCCACCGGCCACGCTCGTGACGGCACCCGCCAGTTTCACATACGCCCCCTGCGCCGTGCTGACGACCACACCGTCCCGTTCGAGTGCCGCGGCAGCTGCCGCGGCGCCTTTCGTTCCGGTGCGCCTCTCGGCTTCGACCTCGTTCAATCGCACCACGTCGGCTCTGCGCCACGCCGCTTGAAGCTTGCCTGGCCCAGCACCGCGAGGTCCCGGATCGAAGAGGACGAGCACTCCCTTGGGCAGGGCGGCGATCGCAGCTTCCAGGTCCGGCGAGGCCAGGAGCTCGTAGCCGGAGACATAGAGAGCACACGCCTTGCCGACATCCGCCGGCAGGTCGTCCACCCCGACCGAGCCTTCCGCGCCCAGGGCCGACACGAGGCTGCGCTCGCCGCTCGGCTCCACGAGCGTCACCGTGACGCCGCTGGGTCTCCGGCTTCGCCTGCCCTCGACCGGCAGACCCAGGCGCGCCAGTTCGCGTCCGACCATGCGGTCGAACGGTCCCTCACCGCGGTGGAGCACCAGCAGCGGACTGCATGCGAGCGCCTGCAGCGTCCGGGCGACGTTGACGGCGCTGCCGCCGACGCGCACCTCGAAGCCATGCGCCAGCACGTCTCCGCCTGATCTCGGCAGGCGCTCCACCGCGAAGCGCAGTTCGAGCAGCGCCGCACCGACCACCACGACCGTTCCCCCGCCGATTCCGCCGCGCGCCACGGTCAGTCGAGCAGGCGCCTCAGGTAGCTCGATTCGTCGAGCTCCCCGGCGCCCGCCTGCGCATGCGCCGCATAGCGCTCTAGCGCCGGGACTGCCAGCGGCAACGCGACGCCGGACGCCCGGGCCATCTCCACCGCAAGCCGCAGATCCTTGAGGCGGTTCTGCACCGAGAATCCCGGCAGCCAGGCATCTTCGCCATAGCGGTCGAGCAGCTTGCGCACCTCGAAGGACTGCGCCGACGAGTTCGGGAGCACCTCGTTGAGCAGGTCGAGCGGCAGCCCCAGCTTCAGCCCCAGCGCGATCCCTTCGGCCGCGACCATCAGCGTGAGGCCGGAGACGAGGTTGGCCACGAGCTTCATGGTCTGCCCGTCGCCTGCCTCGCCAATGCGGACGATCCGCTTGCCCATCGCCTGGAGGACCGGCATCGCCGCTTTGAAGTCCTCGGCCCGCCCTCCTGCCATGATGGTCAGGGTGCCGTCGCGCGCGCCGATGTCGCCTCCCGTCACCGGCGCATCGAGATAACCTGCGCCAACGGCCTTGGCAGCCTCGGCCACCCGCCGAGCAGTGGCCGGGGAGATCGTCGACATGTCGATCAGGAGCGCTCCCTCAGAGAGTCCGGCGAGGACGCCGTCCTGGCCCTCGCTCACGGCCAGCACGGCAGCGTCGTCCGTCACGATCGTGATCACCGCATCGCTGCCTTTGGCAGCCTCGCGCGGCGACCCGGCGACACGCGCGCCGAGCGCGGCGAGCTCTTCGGCACGGCCAGCGGTACGGTTATACACCGTCACGCTGTGGCCCGCCCGCATGAGATTCGCCGCCATGTACCTGCCCATCACACCGAGGCCGACAAAGCCTACCTCCATGTTGCGCCAGCCCTCAGGCCGGCCCACCTCCCTCTTGATCAGCGATGGCCCTCGTCTCGTCGCCAAGCGCCACCGCCCGGCCGGCGGCCGGCGCCTGGAGCAGGAGGTCGCCCGGGACCTTCCCCTGAGGCAGCCAGAACACGACGCGCACCCGCTCGGCGAACTCCTCGGTGAGGATAGAGCCCGCAGCGGACGCCACCGCGCGCAAGAGCGGCAGTCGCTCGAGATGCGCCACTTCCGCGGCGTAACGCGTGCCTGGCGTCAGGTCGCCGCAGCGTGCGGCATCGAGCGCGGCGACACCTGAGCCGAGATATGCGCGGTAGAGGCCGGGACGGCCGAGCTTGCGCCCGCCGTAATAGCGCACGACGCAGAGCACGCCGGCGTCGATCTCGCGTCGGCGCAGCGTCTCGAGCAGGGGCAGCCCACCTGTACCCTGCGGTTCGCCATCATCGCTCTGACGCTCCTGACCAGGACCAGCGCGGTAGCCGAAGCAGCAGTGGCTCGCCTGCGGATGGGCAGCGCGGATCTGCTTGAGCGCCTCTTCCGCGACCTCGGGCGTTGCGCCGGGCAGCGCGTAGCCGACAAAGCGGGAGCGTTCGATCGTGACGTTTGCCTGTCCCTCGCCGAGAATCGCCCGGCGCACCTTATCCTGCATACGTTCCGAGTTCGCCGTTCGCCGCGCTGCGCCTTCTCCCCGCTGACTGCCGCTGAGACGGGAGTGGCGGCCCGGTCCAGGATGCGGCAAGGCCCCCCCGTGCAGCGGGGAGGCCTTGCTGCTAGACTTCTCTTAGTGTACGGTGCGCTCGATCATCTTGTGCAGCACCGAGCTCATGGCATGCCGCTCGTCGTCGGTCGCGTACTGCCACATCTGCTTGAGCAGTACCTGCTCAGGCGTCTGGGCCTCCTTCTCCTTGAGGAGCCAGTCACCGAGTTTCTTCGCGGACAGGTCGATGTGCTCCTTGGAGAGGCCCATGCCCTTTGCCACATCGATCTTCTGCTCGAGCTCCTTCTCGAAGTGCTGGAAGGACTCTGTAAGCTGCGCCAACTTCAACCCCCCTTTTCTACCCTTTCAGTAGCCTGCGGTGGGGCGGCGAATCTCATGCAGGAGGAGGCGGCGCGTTGCCATTCCCGAGGCGGCTCGAGGCGGCGCTCGAACTCTTGCCCGAGGCAGGCGTCCTCGCCGACATCGGCGCAGGTGACGGTCTCCTCGCCCGTCGACTTGCCGAACGCCCTCACGTCTTCTCAGTGTTTGCGACCGAATTCGGCGCGCGTCCGTTCGAGCGGCTCACAGCTTCGTGCCAGGGGGCGCAGAAGGTCACCGCACGCCGCGGGGACGGCCTTTTGCCGCTGCTCGGCGAACCGCTTGACGGCGTTGCCGTTCTGGGAATGGGTGGTCGGACCATTCTGCACATCCTTGATCTAGCCCAAGCCTTCCCCAAGGCCCGTTTCGTTCTCGGCCCCATGCAGTCGGCGGCGGATCTGCGGCTTGGCCTCGCCGCCCGGGGTCTGCGCATCGTCGATGAACGGCTTGTCCTGGAGGGCGGCAGGCCATATCCCTTGATCGCGGCAGAGCTTGGTCGTGGCGCAGCCCTGACTGCGCTCGACGCCGTGCTCGGGCCTTGTCTGCGCCGCACCCGCCCCGAGGGATTCGACCTGCTGCTTCAAAGGCACCGCCATCTGCTCGTCGCGCGCCTGCGCGGTGCCGATCCCAGCGACCGTCAGCGCATCCTGCGCGAGATCGACGCTTTGGAGGGCGAGGGCGATGGAGACATCTGAACTGCTCGCCATGCTGCGGCCCCTCCTGCACGACCGCAAGGGGGCCCTCACGTGCGTGGGCCGCATGCCAAGGCAGATCGAAGAGATCTGCGTCACACCTCTCGAGCCCGCCGACGTTAGTGCTGCAACGCTGGTCGTCGCTCCTGCTGCGGTGTTCGGCCCGGCGGTGGCGATTGGCGACGCAGCCTGGGCGCATCCTGGAGGCCTCCTGGCGGAGCTCTTCGGCGCCATCGGCGTCATGCGCGAAGATCCACTCGCGTTGGGCAGAACGAAACTGCGCAAGCTTACGGTGTTCGTCCCGGAGACGCACCTTGATATCCTGCGCGATGCGGTCAGCGCAGCCGGCGCAGGCAGCATCGGCAGCTACAGCGACTGCACCTTCACCGCGCACGGCGAAGGCACGTTTCTGCCTCTTCCAGGGGCGAAGCCCTATCTCGGCAGCGTCGGAGCGCGCGCCAAAGTCGCCGAAGCACGACTGGAAGCTATCTACCCCCCATATCGGGAAGAGGCCGTACTAGTGGCCATGCGGCAGGTCCATCCGTATGAGGAGATCGCCTACGACGTCCTGGAGCTCGAAAACCGAGATCCCACCTATGCGTCGGTCCGCCAGGGCACCGTCGAGCCGGTGTCTGCCGACGCGATACTGGAGCAGGTCCTGCGGGTCAGCGGATCGAATGCGATATTCGTCTCCGGCTCAGACCGCGTCGTACGCCATGTGCTCTGCGGACGCGGCATACATCTCACAAGGGCACTCGCCCGGACACAGCCGGATCTTGTTCTGACAGACCACCTCGAGGTCGCGGAACTCACCGCTCTCCACCGCGCCGGCGCGCTCGTCGCCGAGCTGAGGGACCTGGAGACCTGCGCATTGCAACATGCCGCGAAGCGTTTGGGCAGTGCGCTTCCCATTCCAGTGCGTGAAGCCTCGGAGGGATTGGTGTGGCGGAGGTACGGGAAGCACAGGAACATCGATCGCTCGTAATTCACGCTGATGCCGCAGTCCGGGGAAATCCTGGGGAGGCCGGCATCGGAGTTGTCCTCTTTGACATCGACGGACGCGTGGTCGAGGAGTTTGGCCGCTTTATCGGTACCACAACGGAACACGTCGCAGCATATTCGGCGTTGATCGAGGCTCTGCGTGCCGCAATTGCGCTCGGTGCCGACGAGGTGCAACTCCAGTCGGCGTCGGATCTCCTCGTGCGACAGGTGGCAGGAACTCAGGAGGTCCGCCAGGGCGGCCTGCAACCCCTTCTAGTCGAGACGCGACGGCTTCTCCTGCGTTTTCGTCGCTGGTCGATCCAGTTGCTGCCGCGCGAAGCAACAAAGCGGCCGGGCGAACTTGCGAACCTCTCCATCGACCGCCAACGCAACAAGTAATGGCCGTTGCAATCGCGTGACTATGCGGCTATCGTATTAGTTTGCGAGTAAGCCAGATGATCGCGGGCCGTGAGGCCTGAGGAAAGTCCGAGCTGCGCAGGGCAGGATGCTGGGTAACACCCAGTGAGGGCGACCTCAAGGAAAGTGCCACAGAGACATACCGCCTGCAAAGGCAAGGGTGAAAAGGTGGTGTAAGAGACCACCGGAGTCCGGGTGACCGGGCTGCCAGGCAAACCCCATCTGCAGCAAGACCAAATAGGGAAGGCATGACGCTGCCCGCCGACCTTCCGGGTACGGTCGCTCGAGGTGCCAGGCAACTGGCATCCCAGATAAATGATCATC
>JAJYNV010000366.1 GCA_021786135.1 Bacillota bacterium | reverse complement strand
CGATCTGCGGGGAGGAGGACCTCTCCCTGGCTGTACTGGACGAACGCGCGCCGGACGAGGTCGATCGCCCGGCGGTAGCCCAGGAGTTCCCGGATCTCCTGCTCGGTCAGCATCAGGACGGACACAGCCATCGGCCCTCCATGTGCTTCCTGAATGGTCGGGCATCGCGCAGGCGGGGCTCGCCTGCGTCTACGGCCACCGCTGCGCGACTGGCGAGCCCGCTTTCCTGCGGGGTGCGCGCGCGGCACCTTCCGGAAGAGGAGGCGTCTGCCCCCAGACGGAGAGGCGGCTTGGTCGATCGAGGTGCCGAGATCCTGCGCTAGCGGGTGCCGGCCTCCAGCCGGTCGAGCAGATGGCGCCGGCGCAGGGAGAGCAGCTGCTTCAAACGCGAGCCCCCCTCGCGCGCCGCCTCCATGATGTGCTCGTTCGTCGCCACGACGTTGATGAAGGTGTCGACGACGGCGGGGTCCCACTGGGACCCTCTGCCCGCTTGGAGCTCCTCGGTGGCCGCCTCCCAGGTGCGCGCGCTGCGGTAGGGCCGGGTCGAGGTCATCGCGTCGAAGGCGTCGGCCACGGCCGCGATGCGCCCGACCAGAGGGATCCGCTCTCCGACGAGGCCGTCAGGGTAGCCGGCGCCGTCGTAACGCTCGTGGTGGTAGCGGACAACGTGGCCGCTCACCGTATCCACGCCCATTGCTTCACAGATCTGCACGCCGACCGTGACGTGGCGCTTCATGAGATCGAACTCGTCGGGGGTAAGGCGACCTGCCTTCAGGAGCACGGCATCCGGCACCCCGATCTTGCCGACGTCGTGTACCAGGGCACCTTCCAGCACCTGCAGCCGCGTGTCGACGGGGAGGTCGAGGGACTCCGCGAGGCCCAGCGCGTACATCGAAACGCGCAAGGTGTGATCTTCCGTATAGTGATCGCGTGCCTCGATGGCTACGGCAAGGCCATCGAGAACGCCTTGGACGCTGATCATCCGTCGGAACAGCCTGCGCAGGCGGAGGGAGTTGCGGATCTTCGCCACAAGCTCAACCTGGTCCACAGGTTTGGTCAGGAATTCGTCGGCGCCTACGGCAGCGGCGCGCCGACGCGAGTCGCGGTCGCTGGCAGCGGTGACCACGATGATCGGCAGATGCCCCGGAAGCTCGGCTGCGCGCGCGCGCCGCAGCACTTCGAAGCCGTTCATCCTTGGCATGTGGAGGTCGAGAAGGACGGCGCCCAGTTCGCCGCCGAACTGTTCGATGATCGCAATGCCTTCGAGTCCGCCTGAAGCCTCCAGGGTTTGCATGCCGGCATTCTCCAGCTGTGCACGCAGGAGTTCCCGGTTGACCGCTTCGTCGTCGATGATCAGGATGGCGTCGCGTTCTGGAGGCTGGAGCACGCTGAACCCTCCTCAGATCTGCTTTTGGGACGATCGGTCGGCCATGATGCTCCGCATCCTTGCGGTGAAGGACCTGGTATCGAACGGCTTGGTGATGTAGCCGTCGCAGCCGGCCTCTCGTGTCTTCGCCTCATCTCCCGCCATGGCGTAGGCCGTCAGCGCGATGATGACCGGCTGCTCGATGTCCGGATCCGCGCGCAGGCGCGAGACGACGGACAGACCCTCCCCGTCGGGCAGCTGCAGGTCCATCAGGATGAGATCCGGCTGCGCATCCCGCGCCATGCTGTACGCGGCCGCAGCCGTCGCCGCGTGCAACACCTCGAACCCGCCGCGTGCGAGCAGAGCGCGCGCAAGCTCGGCGTTGACTTCGTTGTCCTCCACCAGGAGGACGAGGGTCCCGGGCTTCTCGCTCATGGCCGCGCACCTCCTTGGTCGGCGCCCAGCGCGTATCGCACCCACTGGACGAGGTCGGCGTTTGCCTGCTGATTCTTGCGCAGCACGGCGAGCGCCTGACGGCTGAGCTGCTGCTTGTCCTCCTGGCTCAGGTCATGGGCCGTCAGCACGAGTACGGGCACTTTGGCCGTCGCCTCGGAACCGCGCAGTGCTTCGATAACCTCGAAGCCGCTCATGCCCGGCATCATCAGGTCCAGAAGGATGGCATCCGGCGGTTCCGTGCGGGCCATCTCGAGCCCCTCGCGCCCGTCGGTCGACGTGATGACCCGGTAACCCGCACCGCCGAGAATCTCGGCCACGAGTTCCAGCGCGGAGGGGTCGTCGTCGATGGCGAGCACGGTGTGCTGGGATGAGCTCTTCGTATATCGCGCCAGGTGATCCAGCAGCACCTCGCGGTCGACCGGCTTCACGAAGTAGTCGGCGGCGCCCAGGGCGTACGCCCGCTGGCGGTCGTCGACCACTGTGACTACGACCACCGGCAGGTCCTTCGTTTGCGCGTCCTGCTTCAGGACATCCAGGACACCCCAGCCGTCGATGCCGGGCAGCAGAACGTCGAGCGTGATCACGGTCGGATGCAGGGCCTTGGCCTTGACAAGTGCTTCCTCACCGCTCTTGGCGGCCGCTACGCGGTACCCTGCCCCCTCCAGCAAGTGGCGCAGGATGGCTTCCGAGCGGGAGTCGTCCTCCACGACCAGCACGAGAGGGGCATCGTCGGACAAGGACGGGGACTGGGCTGCCGCCGCCTCGGAAGCAGCGGCGCCGTCCTTGAGCGGCAGACAGACCTCGAACCGGCTACCCTGACCAACCTGGCTCTGCAGGGTGACGCTTCCGCCATGCAGAGCAACGAGCTGGCGCACCAGTGCGAGTCCGAGGCCGGTCCCCTGGTACTGGCGCTCGCTCGAACCGTCGACCTGCTGGAAGGCTTCGAAGATCCGCTCCTGGTTCTCGGGAGCGATGCCGATCCCACTGTCGGTCACGGCGAGGACGAATTCCCCTTGGCGGCAGTTCCCCTCGACGAGGATGCGGCCACCTGCGGGTGTGAACTTGATGGCGTTGGCGACGAGGTTGTAGAGGATCTGCTTGAATTTGCCACGGTCGGCCTGGACGTGGAGCTGGGGTTCCGCATTGGCCTCGAGCCGCAGACCCGCCTGCGCCGCAAGCGGCTCCACAGCAGTCAGCACCTCGCGGATGGCCAGCGCCGCGTCGAAGTCCTCCACCTGCAGGTCCATCCGCCCTGCCTCGACCTTGGAGAGGTCGAGGATGTTGTTGATCAGGCCCAGCAGGTGCTCGCCGCTCGAGTGCACGGTATCGATATAGTGCCGGCGGCGATCCAAAGCGAGATCATCATCGTCGAGCATGAGTTCGGTGAACCCCAAGATCGCATTCAGAGGAGTGCGAAGCTCGTGGCTCATGCTGGCGAGGAAGTCCGACTTGGCCCGGTTTGCCTCTGCGAGCTCGGCATTCGCCTGCTCCGCCGCACGTCTGGCCTCTTCGCTGCGGGCAAAGAGGCTCGCGTTGGTGATGGCCACCGCCGCAAGCGCGGCGAGCGCCTTGAGAGCCGACTCGTCCGCCTGAGTGAACTCTGCCTGCGGCGCATCCCCTGCGTACAGCATGCCTAGGACATCGTCGCCGTACGTGATCGGCACCCCGAGGAAACTGCGCATCGGCGGGTGACCTGCCGGGAGGCCGCTGGCCCTCGGGTGCTCCCGGATGTCCGTGATCCGGAGGGACTTGCCCTCGAACAGGACGTCACCCAGCAGGCCGCGCGCGGTGGGCTTCGTGAGATTGTGCGGGATCTCTGCGTCGGTCACGCCCGAGGTGACGAAGTGGTCGACCTGCCGCCCTTCGTCCAAGGTCGCGAGGGCACCGTAGCGGGCTCCCGTCAGGCGTCGTCCGGCATCCGCGATCCGCCTCAGGAGATCTTCGACGGAGAGATCCAGCGCCAAGGCGACGGCGCTCTCATGCAGCGTGGTGAACTGCTTCAGGCGAAGCTCGGAGGTGCGGTGGAGCATGGCGTTGCGGATCGATATCGCGATCGGTGCACCAAGCGAGCGGAGGATGTCCTGCTCGTCCTCGGTGTACCTGTGGACGTGCTTGTGGATCAGGGTGTAGACGCCAACCGAGGTGCCGCGCGTTACGAGGGGGACCGACAGGACGGAGCGGTAGCCTTCCAGATGAGCCTCGGCCTGACGCACGAAGCGTTCGTCGCCTTGGACATCTTCGAAGTACATCACCTCGCCGCGCTCGAGCGCGAGGCCCACGACACCGGTCTGCACCGTCCAGCGCAGGGGGGCATCCGCTTCCGGCGTCCTCGCGACGCGCGACAGGTAACCCTCGGAGTCCAGGATGAACAGTTCGGCGACGTCTGCCTGGACGGCCGCAGCGAGGGCGGGGACGATCTCGTGCGCCAGTACATCCGGATCCCTCGGGCGCATGAGCACCTTCATCACGTCGTTCACGGCCGTGAGACGCGTGGCTTCCCGTTTCGCAGCGGTCAGGAGGCGGACGTTGTCCACCGTCAACGCTGTGTGGCGGCAGAGATGTCCCAGGAGGTCGGTGCCGTCGTCGCTGATGGGGAACTCGCGGTCCTCGAGAACCAGGAGAAAACCAACCGGTCGCTCCTCGTCGCCGATCGGGACGCTTGTGTAGGACTGCGCGCCGCATGCGTCGGCCAGATCGCGCAGATCCTGGGAAAGCTCCTTGAGCGGGCGACCCGCCGCGGGTGTACCGGGCGTCGGGAAAGCGCTGAGCGCGCGGGCGACGTCCGGGTCGAGCTGCATGGGGGATTGGAGGTCGGTTTGATGGGGCAGGTACCAATGTACGGTGAAGCCGTCATCCATGGGCTGGCCCACTCCGACCGCCTTTGCGGCCGTGATGTTCAGGGCGGTACGCGCGAGATGAACGAATGCGGCCTGCGTGTCCCGCAACGCCGGTTCACTCCGGATGAAGTCGACGATCTCCGGCGCCTGCCACATGTGTACCAGCCAGCCGGGCGGCGTGAACCCGATGACATACTCAACGCTCGCGACCAAAGCGAGCAGTGCTACCAGCGGGCGGTTGTCCTCGAACGAGAAGCCAAACACAGCGGACGAGACGAGGAGTATGACCGCGAGGACCATCGCCCCGGTTCCGATGGAGATGGCATGCATCCGACGTGGCACCACGCCGCGCTTCTTCCGGATTTCGCGCGTGAAGAGCCACATGGCGTATCCTTCCATGCCGACATAGACGACAAACAAAGCTATAAAGAACAATAGCGGGGAATGGTCATGTAGCCATATGGCGCTTATGAAAGCGAGGGCAAGTACGCCCGCCGCCAGTAAGATGGCGGTGATGGGCACTTTGGTGAATCGGCTGGCCAGGAGCAGAACGAGATAGGACTGCGACAGAAACAGTGACGAGCTGATGACCGTAAGAATATCCTCGGGTATGCCAAGGAGGGGACCGGTCGTCGGCAACAAGACAGCCAATACCAAGGCGGTAAGCAGCAGTGTGCTCTCTCCGCGGGAATTGGTCCCGTGAGTCAGATTATTGTAGAGAAGCCGTATGAAAATGACCAAGAGGCCCAGCTCAACGATGCTCTCGATGACGACTGTCATTGGATCTCCTCCAAAGGACTACAGTCGCATTCCGTACGGTCTGTACCGAGATAATATTGGCAATATGGCTGGAAAAGCAAGGGAAACTGCACGGCATCCAGTATGATGCCCCCTGCAGCTGGTAAGCCGGCCTGCATGCGGGTGGCGGTAACCGCATGTGCTGCCAGCTGGCATCGGGCTGCAGGCTGTGCTGACACAAACTCCTCCTCGCCGGGAACGGGCGATGGAGCCCCGTCTCCGGCGGGAGGTGGTGCTCCATCGCGCATGACTGCGGTGCGCTGCCGCATGAGGCAGACGCCGACAGCGGGACTGGCCGGGTGCCATCCCGAGAGGCGGAAGCCTGGCTGGGGGGGTACGCCGCGGCGGCGTCATCGCGAGGTGCCCGCTGAGGTACTGCACCGCGGTGGCGGGCGCCCGAAATTCCGCCTGCCCGGCCAGCAGGCGCTAGCCCGCGGCTGGGCCACGCGGCAGGCAAGCGCCGGGTGCCCTTCATGGAGGACCTCGTGCAGCCCATCGAGGCCCTGGGTAGATTGATCTTGCGGCGAACGTAGGCTACTCCTGACAGGCCCTGCATGACCGATCACCTGCTGCGGCGATCGTGGTCCTGCGCAACCAGCCGCACCGATCGGCCTTCGCCTGCTTCGAGACCGCTTTATCGGGTTACGGAGGGACGGTATGGTACGACGCCGCCGCCAAGGTGTCCGGGCACATCGGACGGGTGGCCGAATGGACCATCTGGATGGCTAGTGCAAAGGGCTCTGCGCAGATGCAGGTTGGACGTGTAGCTTAGGTACGCCTAACCGTTGTGGAGTGCGGCTGGCCGTGAGAAAACGGCGACGAACAGCACGATGGTTTCCTCCAAACGCCGAGGCGTGCTAGGCCATTCGGAAAGCGAGAGGTGAGTCTAGTGTCGGACGATCCGATTCGTATCGATGCGCGCGGCAGCTTCTGCCCCGGTCCCATGATGGAACTCATCCGGGCAGTCAAGGGAGCCAATGTCGGGCAACTGATCGTCGTGCTCTCGACGGACTCGGGTTCCAAGAAGGACATCCCGATGTGGGCCCAAAAGTCGGGGCATGAATTCCTTGGCGTGGAAGAGCACGGCGACTACGACGAGATCTCTGTGCGCAAGTCGCACTGAGGCAAGGGAGCTCAAGAGGATATGCACAAGCGTCTCCTGATTGTTGGTGCGGGCACGGGTGGCCTCATGGTGGCCAATTTCGTCGCGCGCGACCTCCATGGCGAGATCGCGCGCGGAGAGATCAGCATCACTCTGCTGGGCGAGCAGGAAACCTATACGTACCAGCCTGGCTTCCTCTATGTCGTCTTCGACCTGATGCGCCCGGCGCAGCTGATGCGGCCGGTGCGGGAACTCCTGGCCCCGGGCAT
>JAJYNV010000093.1 GCA_021786135.1 Bacillota bacterium | reverse complement strand
CGCCGATATCACGGATGCGGCGATACAGTGGACGCTCAACCAGCCTGATGAGGCCGTCTACGACGTCCGGGAGATGCCGGACTTCTCCTACCAACCGCCAAAGGGCTCCTTCAACCGCACTGCCTGTTCGGTCTGTGGCGAGTACGTGTTCGAACGCTACGTGCGCATCAAGGATGGCAGGCCGGTCTGCATTCCATGCTCCGGCTACAAGGCTTGAACTGAGATAGACGCGCCCTCCCGACGTCTCCCCGCGGGGCAGGGTGGGAGGGCGGTCGTCTGCGGCGGGGAGCTCGGATCGCATCGAGGGGGGCCCATTTGGATGGTTGCTCTGGTCACGCTTCTCATCTTTCTGGTCTCCGCAGTCTTTGCCATGCTCGGACTCGGTGGCGGCATGCTCTATGTTCCCATTTTCCATTGGCTCGGCTTTGGGCTGCAGTCGGTGGTCATGCCCCTCGGCCTGCTGCTCAACGGCTTGAACACGCTGCTCGCCCTGATTCCTTACGGCCGCAAACACCTTGTGGATTGGATGGGTGGGCTACCGATGGCGCTCGCGGCACTCGTCTTCGCGCCTCTCGGCGCGCTGGCCGCGCCGCATGTGCCGAACAAGGTGCTCATTATCCTCTTCGCTGCGGCCGTCGTCGTCGCCGCCATACGCACGCTGCTCGTGGCTGGGAAGGCCGACCCGACCCAGATGATGCCGATCGGACGTCGCATGCTGATCGGCAGCATCGTTGCGGCCGCTGCCGGCTTTATCGGCGGACTGCTGGGCCTGGGCGGCGGCTTCATCATCGGCCCGCTGCTCATGTGGGTCGGATACGACACCAAGCGTGCCGCGGCTACAACGGCCTACATCGTCACTTTCTCGAGTTTCTCCGGCTTTCTCGGCCATGTGGGGAGCATGACCATCGAGTGGCCGCTCCTCATTTCCGTAGTCGTGGCAGTCATCGTGGCATCGCTGCTCGGCTCCTGGTTTATGGCCAACCGCGCCAAGCCGTCCTGGGTGAAATGGTTCTATGGCATTCTGCTCCTCGGCGTGGCTGTAAAGCTCGTCGTCTGACAGGTGCTGCAGGCCATCTGCCACGACCGAGGGCCTCCGTGATCAGGGAAGCCAGATTGCGGTTGGCGGACTCTGATCGCGGTGTCAGGTCCCGCGGACATTCACCAAGCCGGGTTTCAAGTCTCTTCGTTCGGCCGTGCGGCTGAGCCGTGTATCGCCCGGAGCAAGCTACAGACCCGACGTTCCAGCTTGCCAATCCCGTCATACGGTCACATCTGCTATTCAGGGAGGTTTGGAAAGTGGCGACTACCAAGAAGACTCTCATTGTGTACAGCGACGATTTCGACAAGGTACTGGCCGCGTTCGTCATCGCGAATGGCGCCGCCGCTATGGGCGACGACGTCACGATGTTCTTCACGTTCTGGGGTCTCAATGTCCTGCGCAAGCCTGAGACCGAGCCGCACGAGAAGGGCGTGCTGCAGGGCATGCTGAGCGAGATGATGCCGAAGGGTCCCGGAGAGCTGACCCTCTCCAAGGCGGACTTCGGCAAAATGGGCGCGCAGATGATGCGCAACCTGATGCGCCAGGAGAACGTCAGCTCGCTCGAAGAGCTTGTCGAGACGGCCAAGGAGCAGGGCATCAAGATGATGGCCTGCAAGATGTCGATGGACCTTCTCGGACTGCGTGAGGATGAGCTGGTCGATAATCTCGAGTTCGTGGGGGTCGCCTCGTACCTAGCCGAGGCCGACGAGGCGAGCGTCAACCTTTTCATCTAGCACCACCACGTCGCTCCTGGACGCCCTCCCGAAGGCGCATGATCGGCGGACCGTGCGACCACTTCATCGACTGCAGCCACGCCCACCGTCTAGATTTCGGTGCACAGCGGCCTCGAGGGCCGGTGGGAGAAAACGGCGATAACGGCCCAGCGATACCCTGACCGCAACCGCGACGGGACCCTACTTATCCGACCGGCCCCGGTGGCGATCCCGGCCCCGTTGACACCCAAGTCAACAAGGAGGCAAACCGGCGCCGTGTCCAACAGGAGGGTCCCCCTGTGCCTTTCGACTCTGGGCTGGCTTGAGTGATTCACACGCAGTGCGAAGATGGGCTGCTGCCGCGCAATCATGCCGCCTCTTTTCGATCCTCACCTTACCGCGTGCTTTTCGCAGATCGTGCCCTTGCCGCACCAGAACGTTGTGGAACGGAACCACCAGCGGCAGGTAGATCTCCATCGGCCGGTTCTACGTCCCGCAAGATGCCAAGCCTCGTTGCGTCACGCGAGGCTGCGGATTGAAGTAGCTGCCCAGGATCTACCGGAGGCGGCTTGTCCTCTTCGCGCACTCCATCCCCACGGTGTGCAAACCGCCGAGGTGGTACTTGCGCTCCCTGGCCTAAGCGGCTGAGGGACAGGCCTCCTACACTGGAACTCCTGGGCTGTTCTGGCGGCGCGCAGCACACTCGTGGCCGCAACAGCACAGGATCGCGGCAGCTGGGCGCGAAGACCTCCCGCGGAGCGGTCGCCAACGATGCCACTACCCGCAGCCTGGAGTTTCGCCGGTTTCGTGGACAGCTGATCTCTTTGGCTAGGAAGCGCGGGGAGCTACTCTCCCCAAGCGTTTCCTGGTTTCCTAAGTTTCGGACTGTCCACTTTACCGGGAAAGGCTACGATTTCTCCGCGAGAGGTTCTTGGGGGAGGGTGAACTACACCTGCCCCTTTCAGAGTCCCCGACAGTGCTCTCAAGCAGATGGCAGGACAATACAGGCGGGAGATTGCCTCTACGGTTGCACGAGCGTGAACTGGCGTGGAATCCGTTGGCCATGCTCAATGGCCTGCTCCCTCTGAGCAGGTCCGAAGGCTACTACTGTCATCAGGACGCCTCTCTCGAACCAGCCAATGGGAATCGGGTGAGGCGACTTTCGTTTTCAGCCTGTAACGAAAGGTGATGCAGATGGCCACTACAGGTTGGAGGCGATGAGGTGGCGCCCACGCAGGACCTGTCTGCCTGGTATGAGGCCGAGTCCCCTGCAGTGCGGCACTACCTCCTCGGGCTCTCCAGGAACTCCGAAGTCGCCGAGGATCTGACGCAGGAGACCTTCGTTCAGGCACTTGTCTCGCTGCGAGGATACCGCGGTGGGGATCCGCAAGCCTATCTCATCGGTATCGCCCGCCGTGTCTACGCGGGGCATGCTCGGCGTGCGCAACGGGAGCACGTGGCCGAGGAGCGGAGCGGTATTGCACCCCCGACGCAGGGAATGGAGGCATTTACGCAGGGAGAGGCGATCCTCCCGAACCTCCCTCCTGAGGACCGGCTCCTTGTCGTTGCGCGGGGAGTTTGGAGCATGCCATTCGCCGAGATAGCAACGGAGCTCGGACGCACCGAGAACTGGGCGAGGGTGCGCTACTTCAGGCTGATCGCACGCCTGCGCGGGGAGCTTGCAGAGGAGGGTGGCCAGGGTGTCCGAGCGGAAGACGGTCTGCGCTCTCGTTGAAGACCTCCTGCCCCTGTGGCGCGACAGTCTGGTTTTGGCACAGACGGCTGCGCTGATCGAGGACCACCTCTCCGAGTGCCCGGCCTGCCGCGCGCTTATAGAGGCCGCGGATGACTTTGAGCAGCAATTGGCCGCGACCGCGTCGCCCATGCCAGAGGGTTCCACCGATCGATTCCTTGTGCGGCTGCGGGGCCGCCTGCGGCGAAAGACGCAAGCACTCGCGGCTGTCACAGGTATTCTTGCGCTGGCGTCAGGTGTCGCTAGCTCGGGTGTCGCCTCCGGGCGGCCTGTGACGCCAGAGCAGCGATACCAGGAGTTCCTCGCGACCGTGCCGGGCTACTTGGCCGCAGAGGAGAACGGCGGGCTCGTGCCGATGCACACGACGCTGCGGCTGGGCAGCGAGACGATCACCCTCCAGGGCTTCTTCGCCAACTACTTCGGCTCGTTCGCGATTTTCACCGCGAAGGGGCAAGACGGCCATGCGCCGATCCCGCCGCAGGGAGCGAAGGCAAGTCCTTCGATGGCACTCTGGACGTCCCCGATCGGCGAGGACAGCATCGCTGGCTACTTCCAGTTGAATGCGGTGACGGTGGTGACCCCGATCGATGCGAAGTACCTACGGCAGCCGGCCTCGATCCCCCTGACTCTGACCCTCCCCGCGCCCGAGGCCGCCTCGGTCAGCACGACGATCACCGTGCCGAAGAGCGCCTACCTGCCGCATGGCGCGATTGTGCGCAAGAGGCCGATGACGCTGCGGGCGGGCGGGGTCACGGTGCGCCTTGAGAGCATCGATCTGTCGAGCGCTGGGACTCTGGTCCTTGGCGAAAGTCGCGGTGGAGACTTCTCGTTCCAGAGTCCTGCCCAGTGTCCCGCGTTCCTCGGCCGGGCGTGCCTGAACTGGCCGAATTGGGGACTCCAGAGGGGTTCCGTGAGGACCAACGGATGGCAGCCCTTCGCCTGGGTGCTGCCAGGCCCCGCGAGTCGGACGGCTGTGGTAAGCAGGATCGCGCTGGCGCTACCGGGGCTCGACGTGCAGACGACGCTTCGTATCAGTGCCCGGGTCAAGTGGCCGCTCGATCTCGCGCTGGGCAGGTCGTCCTTCGGAGATCAGGGACTCGTGCCCCTTAACCTGGGCAGTGCAGGCGGCTACACAGTTCAGCTCGCCTCGGACGCTAGCGCCGAAGGTTTGACGGTACAGGTTGCCAGCCGCTCGCGCAAACCGCCGGATCTGGTCCTAAAGGGCGTGAAGGTGACGCTGCCGGGTGACGCGAGCCTCTCGGCGACGAACGACGGGACGATGACGGGCGCGGGTCTCCAACAGGGTTGGCTAGAGCAGTTCCCACTGAACTGGGCCAACCTGCCTTCGTCGGCGCAGCTCGACCAGCAGGGCACTGCGACCGTCACGGTGACGCTTGAGACCTATCCCTCGCGCTCCCTGCCAAAGGGAACGATCTGGCGCCCTTGACAGGTGCGGGTATGGGATCGGCGACAGGATTCCGCAAAGGAGGCTATGGCGGTGAGGGAAGACGAGCGCATCTGCGCCGCGGTCTGGGACCTTGTGCCACTTTGGCGGGAGGGACTCATCTCCGTGGAAACGGCTGCGTTCCTTGATCGTCATCTAGCGGAATGCCCTACGTGTGCCGCCCGCTGGGGGGCAAACGACCCCGCCGCGGCCGGCCGGGCGCCAGATGAAGGCCAGCCTACCAAGTACATGGATCCGACAAGACAGTTCTGGCGTCGCCTACGTCGCCGCACTGCGATGCTGGCGGTTGCGGCAGCTGTCCTGGTGCTGGCAGCGGGAGCCACAGGGGCCGCCTTGGCGAGATCCCAGGAGAAGACGCCCGCTGAGCGCTACGCGGCCTTCCTGCGAACAGTGCCGGGCTACATGGCCGCAGCGGCGGACGGCAGCCTCATCCCCCTGCGCCGGACGCTCACGATTGGCGGGGAGCGGGTGACGTTGCGGAGCTTCCATGCGACCTACTTCGGCTCGTACGTTGTCTTCACGGCAGAGCGTAGTGACGGGCTCTCTGCGACGCTTCCCAGCATCGCATCGTCTCCCGATGTCGGCGCCGTCGCTGGAACCTCCGCCCCGACTGGGGACGGCGAGATCGCGGGCTATATCGACCTCACCGCGCTGCAGGTGCCGACCCCCTTCACCGCACCGGAGAACAGGACCCCGCTGACGCACGTGGCCCTCCGGATGTCGCTCCCAAGCAGGAGTGGCAGCGTGGCCCTCGCTCTGCCCAGCAGCGCCTACCAGCCGAAGGGCGTGCGGGTGTTACGCCATCCGATGACTGTGCAGGCCGGACAGGCGACTGTGCGTTTTGAACGCCTCGAAGTCTCCTCCGCCGGCACCCTGATCGAGGGGGAGGTGCGTGGCCTCGCGCAGCCCGCGTACATTGACCTGCCGGTCTGCCCCGCCTTCGTCGGCAGGGCGGCTTGCGGCCCTGTGGACTCCACATCGCAGACCCTGCCCTCGCAGGCGGGGTGGCAGCCTTTCTACGTTGAGCGATGGGCTCCGACGCAGCCGACGTCCATGCTGCGCAATGTCGTACTTCCGCTCGCGGGCGGGGTGCGCGTGGTCAAAGGCCTTGCGGTCTCGCAGCAGGTGCAGTGGCCACTGGCGTTTCCTTCAGGCCCCGCGTCAGCTCAGATCAGCCTCGGCACGGTGGGAAGGTATGCGGTGCGGCTTCTCCCGGCAGGGGAGACGGTGATCCCTGGGACGCCGAGGGCTCTGACGGTGCAGGTCGTCCCCACCGAGAAGACGCAGCCGCTGCCGGCCGAGATGGCACTCAGGTCCCTGAGCGTTACGCTGCCGGACGGCACTGCGCTCGACGCCAGTGGTGGCGGAACTGGGGAGGGCGGTAGCACGGGTGACTGGTTCTATCTCTTCCCTGCTACCTGGAAGGCGTCACCCACCGCAGCGCAGTTCACCGAGACCGGCATGGCGACAGTCAGAATGACCCTCTCTACCTACCTTCTGCTCCCCTTCCCAAAGGGTTTGATCTGGCACCCTTAGGGGCGGGCTGTAAGCACCTCGTGCTAACTGCGCGTACTTCCCAGAATCCGAACACTTAGTTCCACATGCCCTGCAGGCACCGCCGGACATGACAACCCGGATGAGAGGTAGAAGGTCGCAATGCGCCCTAGTCGAGGCCGGCACAGATCGATCACCCGGTGACAGGACAGGGCCGGTCAGAAGGCGATCTGAACAAGCCTAGCCTTCACGGTCCGTAGACAGTGACCTCGGTGACGGAGCCGGGCGTGACGAATTCGTTGCCGGCCGCGAGCGCCCGCGCAACGACGAAGCCGTCCACGGGCTGCCCGTTCGGGAAGACGACCGTCAGCCTGCTGCTGGG